>CAMOEO010000108.1 GCA_946612175.1 uncultured Verrucomicrobiota bacterium | reverse complement strand
CACGCTGCACGGCATCATGCGCGTGCGCGGGTTCGTGCAGGACGACGCGCACATCCTCTGCACCGAGGAGCAGATCGAGGCCGAGGTCGCGAAGTTCTGCCGTCTCCTCAAGGACGTCTACAAGGACTTCGGGTTCGACAAGAACCTCACGGTGAAGCTCTCGACCATGCCCGACGACCACGTCGGCGACGAGGCGACCTGGCAGCACGCCGAGGCCGCGCTCGCGGCGGCGTGCAAGTCCGCCGGGATGGACTACGAGATCCAGCCGGGCGAGGGCGCATTCTACGGCCCCAAGCTCGAGTTCACGCTTGTCGATGCCCTCGGCCGCCCGTGGCAGTGCGGCACGATCCAGCTCGACTACCAGCTCCCGAGCGCCGAGCGCCTCAACGCCGAGTACATCGGCCCCGACAACAAGCCGCACCACCCGGTGATGCTGCACCGCGCGGTCCTGGGCTCGCTGGAGCGCTTCCTCGGCATCCTCATCGAGCAGTACGCCGGCGCGTTCCCCGTGTGGCTCGCGCCGGAGCAGGTGCGCGTGATCCCGATCGCCGACGCGCAGATGGACGCCGCGCGGGCGCTGCTCGCGAAGCTCGTCGACCTCGGCATCCGCGCCGACATCGACGAGAAGGCGGACAAGCTCGGCGCGAAGATCCGCCGCGCGCAGTCGGAGAAGGTTCCGTTCATGCTCGTGCTCGGCCGCAAGGAGGCCGAGAGCGGCATGGTCGCCGTCCGCACGCGGGACGAGGGCGACAAGGGCGCGATGCCCTTCGACGACTTCCTCGCGATGTTCCGCGCCGCCGCCGCCAAGCGCGGCTAGCCGTTTCCCGGCGCGCGACGCGCCGGAAAGACAAAACACCAACCCGAACAGAAAAGAGGCTCCGTATCAGCCCCCTCCCCTACCGCCCCCCGATGGGGCCGCGTCCCAGCAATCCCAACAACCAGCGCGACATCCGCGGCCGGCGCCCCGGCGAGGAGTTCACGCGCACGAACCAGCAGATCCGCGTCCCGCAGGTGCGGTGCCTCCTCCCGGACGGCTCGCAGCTCGGCGTGGTCCCCACGCGCGATGCGCTCTCGAAGGCGCAGCAGATGGGGCTCGACCTGGTCGAGATCAGCCCCAACGCCCAGCCCCCGGTCTGCAAGATCATGGACTACGGCAAGTGGAAGTACGAGGAGGACCGGAAGAAGAAGGAGGCGCGCAAGAACCAGGCGCGCACCCAGCTCAAGGAGGTGAAGTTCCACGCGAACACCGACGTGGGGGACTATCAGCTCAAGATGCGCAACATCCGGGCGTTCCTGGCGGAGGGCAACAAGGTGAAGCTCACGCTGATGTTCCGCGGGCGCGAGAACGCGCACAAGGAGATCGGCGAGGAGCTGCTGCAGCGGGTCTGCGTGGAGCTCGCCGACGTGGCCAACGTCGAGCAGGCGCCCAAGATCATGGGCCGCAGCGCGACGGGCCTGATCGCCCCGAAGTCCCAGAAGGGCCGGTAGGGGAGGGAGGCCTCCCACGCGCACCCGGCCCCCGAAGGCGTTCCTCTCCGGCGCGGGGGTGGCGTTCGCGGCGCTCGTCTCGGCGCTCGCGGCGCTCCTCGCGCCGTCGGCGCCGTGGTCCTCGCAGCTCGGCGCATGGGCCTCGGGCGTCGGGCCGCCCTCCCTCGCGGCGGCGACGGCGGCCCTCGCGGCCGCGTTCGCCGCCGCGCTCTTCCTCGCGCGGCGGCCCGTCCCTCCGTGGACGCTCGCAGCGGCGCTGCTCGCCGGCCAGGCGCTCGCGCTCCGCGCGGCGTGGCCGTCGGTGGCGGGGGCGATGCCGTGGGGCGTCGACCACGGCGCGTTCCAGTTCCGCCTGCTCGAGTTCCGCTCGGTCTTCCCGGCCGTCGGCTCCTACAACCCGTGGTGGAACGGCGGCATCGAGCACTTCGTGGGCGTGACGAGCGGCGCGCATGCGTTCGGCCTGCTGAACCTGCCGCTCCTGGCGGCGGCCGATCCGCCGGCCTGGTACGGGCCGGCCCTCGCGTTCTGGCTGTTCGCGGGCCTTCCGTGGCTGTCGGCGCTCGCGCTGCGCGCAACGGGCGTCCGATGGGCGGGCGCGCTCGCGGGCGCGCTCGCGATGGCGGCCTTCACGCGGGCGGAGTTCCTTTTCTTCTGGCAGTCGGGGAATCTCGGCGGTATGGTCACGGCGGGGCTTTCGCTCCCGCTCGCCGCCTTCGGCTACCGGCTCGCCGTGCTGCGCCGCGGGGGGCGCGCGGGCGCGCTCGCCCTCGCGCTGCTGGCCTGGCTCTCGTGCATCTGGCCGCCGGGCGCGTTCACCTGCGCGGGCCTCTTCCTCGGCTGGCTGGCGAATCCGGGCCGCTGGACGCGCCGCTCGTTCCTGCGCCTCGTCGCCGCCGGCGCGCTGGCGCTGCTGCTGCTCTCACCGTGGTTCTGGGCCGAGTTCCTCCCCATGCGCGGCATCTCCCGCTACGCGACGCGGACGCCGGAGCCCGGGAGCCTCGCGGCGATGGCGGCCGACGGCGTGCGGCTTCTCGGCCTCCGGCTGCTCGAATGGCATCCCGCGATCCTCGGGTTCGGGCTCGCGGGGCTCCTCGCGGCCTCGCACCGGAGGATGCGCCGCTTCCTGCTTCCGGCGCTGGCGCTGCTGTTCGCCGTCGCCGTTTCGGTGGGGATCAAGCGGCAGTCGCAGCTCGACCGCGTCGCCATCCAGGCGGCGTCCTTCGCGGCCTTCCCCGCCGCGATCCTGCTCGGGCGTCTGTTCGCGCGCGATCCCCGCCGCCTTCCCGTCGCGCGCCGCGCGGGCCTCGCCGCGGCGCAGGGCGTCGCCCTCTCCCTGCTCGCCATCGGCGCGCTCCGCGTCGCCCCGGCGCATGCCGCGAACCGCGCGGGCTTCAAGCTCTGGCCGGCGGAGCCCGTGGTCTTCGAATTCGCCGACTGGGTCCGCGCGAACGTACCGGAAGGCGGGCGCCTCGCCTTCTCGGGCGAGACGGACTGCAAGCTCGACTGGGGCAAGGGGACGTACCTGCCCGTCCTCGCCGGGCGGGAGATGATGTCCGACGACTACTACGGCTACCCCAAGGGGCTCACCGAGCGCAACTACCCGCCGAAGTTCTACCGCCGCTCGACCGAGGCGTTCCTCTTCTTCTCCCGCGCCTACGGCATCACGCACTGGGCCGTCACCGACCCGCGCACGCGCCGCTTCTGCGAGGAGGAGACGGAGCACTTCCGACTCGCCGCTCGGTTCCCGATGCAGAGCACCGACGTGCGCGTTTACGAGATCACGGACCCGGGCGCCGCCGCGCCGACCCGATTCCTCGAGGGCGACGGCGAGGTCGAGGCGCGCGAGAGCCGCATCGCCGTCCGTCCCGCCGACCCCGCCGCGGAGCGTCTCGTCCTGCGCTACAACTGGCGCGACGGCCTCGTCTGCCGCACGCCCGGCGCGACGATCGAGCCCTTCGAGGTCGACGGGAACCTGCGCTTCGTCGCCGTCCGCCCGAATGGCGCCCCCCGGGTCGAGATCGGCTACCGCCCGCTCTGGCGCCCCCTCCCGCCCAACTTCGACGGACGATTCCACCATTGAACTTCCCCTCCCGATCCTGCGCCCTCTTCCGGCCTCTTCCGTTTGCGGCGGCTACCCTGCTCGCGGCGCGGTTCCTGTGGGTCGTCGCGACGCTGGCGCGCGCGCTGCCCGAGGGGCCGTGGCCCGTCGCGCGCTTCGGTCTCGTCGCGGCCGTCGCCTGCCTCGCGCCCGGGCTCGCGCTCCTGCGCGCGCTGCGCCCCTTCGACCGGACGTCCGCGGGCCTCGCCGACGGGCCGCTCTTCGTTCTTTCGACGAGCCTCGCGGCTTCCGGCGCCGCCGCGTGGGCGCTCTACGCCTGCGGCGTCTACACGCGCGGCGCCACGCTCGCGCTTCTCGCGCTCTTCGCCGCCGCCGGCGCATGGGGCGCCGCGCCTCTCCTCTCGGGCCGCGCGCTCCGCTCCGCCGCGGCGCGCCTCCGCGCGGTTCCGCCGGACGCATGGATCGCGCCGCTTCTCGCGGCGCTTCTCGTCGAGGGCGTCTTCGAATCCGCGCTCGGACGTCCCTTCGTCGCGTGGGACGCCGCCGTCACGTGGGACAAGTGGGCCTCCGACATGGGCGCGCGCACCGGCCTCGGCGCGCAGCTCCTCGGCGGCTATCCGCAGCTGCTTCCCGCGATCCGGTCGATCTTCTACAAGGCCGCCGCGACGCCGGCGGGCGCCGTCCTCCCCGCCGAACAGCTGCTGCTCCATGGCTTCGACGCGATCTTTCCGGCGATGCTCGCGCTCGCGCTCCTCTCGCTCGGCCGCCGCTTCCGCTTCTCCGCGCTTCTCGCGTTCGCCCTGCTCGCCGCGTGCGACCCGTTCTTCGCGAACCTCGCCTCGGGCGAGGCGGACGTTCCCCTCGCCGCCTTCGCCGCCGCGGCTGCGGCGCTGCTGCCCCCGCTCGCGGAGGGACGCGACGACCGCCGCGGGCTCGCGCCGCTTGCGCTCCTCCTCTTCGCGACCGTCTTCGCGAAGGGCGCCGGCGTCGTCCTCGCCGCGGCGCTCGTCGGCGCGGAGGCGCTGCGCGACCGCCGCGTCGCGCGCCGCGTCCCGCTTCCAGCGCTCCTCGCCGCCGTCGCGCTCGCGCTGCCGTATCTCGCGCACCAGCTGTGGCTCTCCGCGCACCCCGCCGCGCGGGAGGCGTCGCCGTTCCTCGTCTCGCTTCCGCTCCACGCCGCGCACACGCGGCTCTTCACGCCGGACCTCGCGCACCTCGGCGCGATGCTGCGGCGGCTCGTCGCGCACCGCGCGGCGCCCGACGGTTCGGTACTCGCGCTCGCCCTCCTCGGCGCGGGGCTCGCCGCCGCGTTCGTGCGGCGCCGGACCCGCGCTGCCGCGCTCGCGCTTCTCGCGCTCCTCGCGTTCTGGTTTTTCACCGCGTCCTACGACTGGCGCAACGCCTTCTCCGCGCTCGTCCTCGGCGCCGCGGTCCTCGCCGCCGCGGCGGCACCGCTGTCGAGGCCGTTCATCCGCGAGCCGCGCGACCGCCGGATCGTCCTGTACGCCATCGTCGCCGCGGGCGCGCTGCTCTACGCCCTGTCCATGGTGGCGATCGCCGGCGTCGACCGTTCCGGCGCGCTGGGGGCGTTCCTGTCGCCCGTCGCAACGCGCTGGCGCGCGCCGAAGGCCGCCTGCCTTCCGCCCGGGGAGCGCCACATGGCGCTGCGCCCCGCCAGCGACATCCGCAACATTCTCTCCGTCGCGCCGTGGGCGGCGCGCGCGGAGCACATCTGGACGGGCGATCCGCTCTACCGCCTCCTCGCGCCGAAGGGCTGCTACGCGATCCAGGCGAACGCCTGGCGCGACGCAAAGCCCGGCGATCTCTTCGTCGCGACCGCGGCCGTGCCCCGCCCGCCCGAGGGGTTCGTCCCGATCGCCGAGCTGCGACGCACGCCCGGCTATCGCGCGCTATGGATGTACCGCCCCGACCTCGCGCCGGGGCTCGTCCTCGAGATTCCCGTGCCCGCCGACGGCTCCGCGCCGGGGCGCGAGGCGTTCGGCGCCGCGGCGGAGGGCGACCCCTTCGCCGGCTATCTCGCGCCGGCGCGGGACGGCGGCGCGCTGCGGATTCCCGATCCCCGCGCCGCGGGGGCGTCCGTCCGGGCACCCGCGCCGTGACGAGCGGCCCGCGCCGGGCCGTGCCGGGTCAGGGGACGGGCTCGAGCAGGAGGTCGCGCCAAGCGGCGATCTCCTCGTCCGTCACGCCGCACGAGCGCGCGTAGGACTCGCAGCGCTCGTTCACGGTTTCGCCGGGGAGCGTGGCCAGGTACTTGAGGAACGGGTCGAGGCGGCTCTCGTGGCGGAAGCCCGTGTTCGGGTTCGCGAAGCCCGTGCACTCCCAGTCGCGCAGCTTGTCCTCGTCGGACACGCCGAGGAGCCCCTGCAGGAGGAAGCAGAGCGTGCCCGTGCGGTCCTGCCCCTCGATGCAGTGCACGACCGCCGGCAGGTTCGCCGGGTCGAGCAGCAGGCGGAAGATTCGCGCGAACATGGCCTTCTCCTCGTCGCCCTTGATCCACTGGTAGAGGCTCCACGGGCAGCGCACCCAGCGCACCTCGGGACCGAGCGGCGAGCCCGTCATGCCGAAGACCTCCCGGTCCCAGCGCAGGTCGATGTCGGTCTTCACGCCGAGCCGGCCGATCATCACGGTGCGCGTCGCGTCCGTCACGCGCGTCGCGCCCGGCGTGTCGGGGTTGTCCTTCGGGGTCGCGTTCTCGTTGAGGCCCGCCGAGCGGATCACGAGCCCCTGCCGGATGCGGCGCCCGCCGAGACCCCGCCACCCGCCGAAGTCGCGGGCGTTGGGGATGCCGGGGATGTCGAGCAGGCGCGGCGGGAGCGCCTCCGTTTCGAACGGCGTCTCCCGGGCGACGATGTCGCCCGGGGCCGCCGTCCGAAGGGAGTCGCGGGTCTTGAATTCGAGAACGTATCGGGTCCCGACCATCAGGTTGGACAAGGCGACGGGGCCGTCGTCCGCCTCGCCGGAGGCGACCGTTTCGCCTGCGCCCGCGAGCCGGAGCGTCCAGACGGGCGCAGCCGCGCCGGCGAGGGCCGGCGCCGGCCACGCGACCGCGGCGGGCTTGTCGCCCCATTCCTTCATGGTCCTCCGGAACTCCGGGTCCTTGAACTTTTCTCGCCGTTCGGAGGCCGGCAGGTCGAGGTAGGCCTTCTGCGCGTCGGAGAGCAGCGGGACGGGCTCCCCGAACAACGGCATCGGCTGCGGCCGGTCGAAGGGATGGAAGGGGCCCAGCGGACATCCCGTCGCCAGCAGCGCGACGATGGCGAAAAGGGGAAACGCGAAAAAGTGGCGGGGGGCTTTCATGCCGCCGAGTGTATCACAGATTCCCTCCCGCCGCCACTCCGCGCGGGTTCGCGCGGCGCTTGAGAATGGGCGGCCGTTGTGGTATCCTTCGCGGCCTTGCTCCGCCATGTCGGCGGCGCGCTACCCCCATTCCCCTTTGCCATGTACGCCATTCTCCTCGCCCTTCTCGCCGGCCTCGGAACCGGCTTCGCCCTCGGATTCACGGAAGCCGCCCGCCCCGGTTGGGCCGTCTTCTGGGGCGTCGCCGCCTTCGCCGCCGTCGTCGCGCTCGTCAGCCTCTTCGTTCGCCGCCGGGTCGGTTCCATCTCGAAGGCGATGCAGGAGCGGATGCTGGAGGGCCAGCGGGCGCTCCAGGCGCGCGTCAACGACTTCCAGAACCATCCGAAGGGCGATCCGCGCCGCTTCCTCGAGCAGATGCAGAAGCGCCAGGCCGACCTGGTCGACGCCGCCATCGCCGACACGGAGGCGCTGGAGCCCTATCGCCGCTGGGTGCCGTGGTTCGGCCGCCAGATCGCCACGATGCGGATGCAGCTCAACTACCAGGTGAAGCGGTTCGGAAAGGTCGACGCCCTTCTCCCGCGCTGCCTGATCCTGGACCCGCTCACCGCCGCCATGAAGATGGCGCGCCAGTTCGCGACGAACGCGGAGCTTCCCGAGATCGAGAAGACCTACCGCAGGGCCCGCGCCCGCCTCCGCTACGACCAGAGCGCGTACCTCTCGTCGGTGATGGCGTGGATGTACGTCCGCCGGAACAAGCTCGACGAGGCCTATGCGCTGCTCGAGAAGGCCTGCAAGGACAACAACACGGAGAAGGAGCCGAACGCGTCGCTCGTCCGGAACCGGGACGCGCTGGCGAACAACCGCGTGAAGCAGTTCACGCTTTCCTCCTTCGGCGACCAGTGGTACGGGCTCTTCCTCGAGGAGCCCCGCATCCGCTACGAGCGTCGCGCGCCCACCCGCTTCGGAAAGTTCGGGTAGAATCGGTTTGAAGGATTCTCAAATCCTCTCAAACATTATTCAAAAATTCTCGCAAAAAGGACTTGTTTCCACGGCGCCGGTGTGGTAGGGTTCGGGTTGTCGGGACGCGCGGTCGCACGGAGATGCCGCGCCCCGATTCCCCGGAATCTCCGACCACCCTCCACGCCCCATGAAAGTCTCTCCCGACAGCTACATGTTCGAGATGATCCGGACCGAGCTCGCGGACGCCGTCGGCGCCGCGAACGTCGACGTCCGGTTCGCCGACAAGTTCGGCCACTCGATCGACTACTACTGGATCCCCGAGATGTGGCACGACCGCGGCCGGCCGTGTCCGCAGCCCGACTTCGTCGTGCACCCCGGCTCGACCGCCGAGGTCTCCCGCGTGATGAAGATCGCGAACCAGTACAAGATCCCCGTCGTCCCGTGGGGCGGCGGCTCCGGTTCGCAGGGCGGCGCGCTGCCGGTCTTCGGCGGCATCGTCCTGGACATGAAGCGGATGAACAAGTACTACGGGGTCGACAGGGAGTCGTACACCGTCCGCTGCCAGACCGGCATCATCGCGCGCCACCTCGAGTGGAACTGCAACAAGGAGGGCTTCTCGACGATGCACCTGCCGGCGTCGATCGCGTGCGCCACGATCGGCGGCTTCCTCGCGCACCGCGGCACGGGCGTGCTCTCCACGAAATACGGCAAGATCGAGGACATGGTGATGTCGCTCGAGGTCGTGACGCCGACGGGCGAGATCATCCGGACGCTCCCGGTGCCGCGCCACGCCTCCGGCCCCGACCTCACGATGCTCTTCCTCGGCAGCGAGGGCACGCTCGGCGTCATCACGGAGGTGACGCTCAAGGTCCACCCGCAGCCCGAGTCGCGCCAGTTCCGCGCCTACATCTTCCCGGACTTCCACACCGCGATGCAGGCCGGCGCCTCGCTCATGCGCTCCCGCCTCGGCCCCTGCGCGATGCGCCTCTACGACGAGACGGAGACGAAGACCCACGTCTCGAAGGTCTTCGGCATCGACCTGGACAAGGGCGCGTATCTCGTCTTCGGCTTCGACGGCCGCAAGGACATCGTGAACC
>CAMOEO010000107.1 GCA_946612175.1 uncultured Verrucomicrobiota bacterium | reverse complement strand
GGGTGTGGTAGATTGCGGACTCATGAGAAGCGAATTCGACGGAAAGGGCGGGGGAGCCGCGGGAGGCGCGAGATGAGACGGCCGAGGGTCAAGGTCGATGGCGAGGGGTTTTACCACGTGGTGAGCCGGATCGGGGGGAAGCGGTTTCTCATCGACGAGAAGGAGAAGTCGATTCTGCTCGGGATGATCCGGGCGGCGGCGGCGTTCTCGGGGGTGGAGCTCTACACGTTCGCAATCATGTCGAACCACTTCCATCTATTGGTCCGGGTGCCGAGGAAGAAGGCCGTTTCGGACGCGGAGCTGCTTCGGAGAATGGAGGCGCTGTACGGGACGCCCCGGTTCCGGAAGGTGCTGGAGAAGTGGGAGAAGTGGACGGCGAGGAAGCAGGAGTGGCGCGTTCTGGACGAGAAGGCCCGCATGCGCGCGCGGATGTACGATCTCTCCCAGTTCTGCAAGACGTTCAAGGAAACCTACACGCAGGACTACAACCGGCGTCATGAGAACACCGGCACGATCTGGGAAGGCCGCTTCAAGAGCATTCTTCTCGAAGGCTCCTTCCGTGCGCTGATGACCGTGGCGGGGTACGTCCACCTCAATCCCGTCCGAGCGGCGATGGTGGACGCGCCCGAGGATTCCAGGTGGACCGGCTACGGCGCCGGTTGCAAGGGCGACGCGCTCGCGCAGGACGGCCTCCGTGGACTGGTTTCGCGGGCGTGTCGGGCGGAGGATTCAACCTGGGAGCAGGCCCGCAAGGCCTGTTGCGATGCGATTGCAGGCAAGATTCAGGACCGTGTCGGCGTATCGTCGCAGGCGGAGCCCGGTTCGGACGAGGCGCCGGATCCGGCGGACGACGTGGTGGAGACGGACGACAAGGGCCGTCCAATCCGCGCCGGTTCGCTACGGGCGCTGCTGCGGCGGCAGTCGGCCGGCTTCCTGCACGGCGGGGTTCTGGGAAGCGCGGCGTTCCTGAAGCGCGTCGCGGGGGCGCTCCCGGAACGCCTGCGGCGCAAGGCCGAAGCATTGTTCGACCGGTGTCCGTTCCTGGCGCTTTCGGCGGCGGCGGGCGTCCGTGAAACGCCCCGTTCGGCATAAGGCTCATCCTGTTCGTCTGCCGGTCGGAGCAGCTCTTTCGCCGTACGCGGAAAAACGCGGGGGACGGTTCCTTTAGGGGGCAGACGAAGGAGAATTCCACGATGGACGACACGCAAGACCGATACGCCGGCGACGGGGCCTGGCGGCAGTGGTTCGAGATCTGCTCCGTGGCGGGGTGCGGCGAGGAGGACGCCCGCCGCCTCCGCGCGCAGATCGTCCCCGCGATGATGCGGCGGCTCGCGGCCTGCGGCGTTTCGCCGGAGGAGACGCAGGGCGAGGATCCCGTCGCGTTCTTCGACGCCTTCTTCCAGCTCAGGGGCTCGCGCGAGGGCGCCAAGCCGCTCAAGCTCTGGTTCGCCCACCGCATCCGCGCGGAGGGCCTCGCGATGCGCGACTTCGTCTGCGGCACGCTCTTCGGCGCCGCGTCCGGCCGCGTGCACGACATCGTCGTGGACTGGATCGCCGCCCTCAAGGGCTGGAGGCCGCGCACGCTGCGCGGCGAGGACGGCCGCCGCCGCCTCGTCTGGGAGGGCGCGCCCGCGGACGAGGCCGCCGCCGCGCTGCAGGCCGGCGACGCCGCGCCCGACGCGGCGGACCTCCTCGACGCGGAGCCGCTCCGCCGCCAGATCGAAGACGCCCTCTCCCGCACCGCCGCGAAGCTCGGCGTGGAAAAATCCGCGGTCGCGCTCCTTTTGTATGCGACGGCCCAGGACGTGCCGCTGACGGATGCGGCGGTCCTCGAAGGGCTGCAAACCGGAAAATCGCGGGCCTACGCGCTGCGGGAGAAAGTCGTGAAACGGATGAAGGCGGAACTGTCGGAACTGGGCGAGGAGGCGGAAAGCCCCCTCGCCGGCCGGCTGCTGCTCGAGGTCTGCGAGGCGGCCGTTCCCGCCGCGACGCGCGTCCGCTGGGAGAACCACGCATGAGCACCACGTTCGAGCAGGAATGGAAACTCTACCGCGAAGGCGGCGCGCGCCGCCCCTTCGAGGCCGACCGCCGCCCCGCGGAGGGCGGCGCGTTCGACGCACCCGTCCGCGCCGGAGAGATCCGGCTCTTCGCGGACATGAAGCGGCCCTTCGCCGCCCTCGTCGCCGAGGACCGCGGCGCGCCGGGCTGGCTCCTCGTCCCCGTCTCGCCCTTTACTGTCCCCGCCTCGCCGCGCGAACGCCTCGCCGGCGAGCGCGTGTTCCAGCTCTGGAACGCCTGCACCGCCTCGCGCCGCTTCGTCGAGCGCAGCTGGCGCGTGGACACGCTCGCCGAGGCGGACCTCGCAGACCTCCTCGCCGCCGCGAAGCGCGCCGCGCCCGGGCGCCTCTCGCGGACCGACGGCGAGAACGCCGTCGCGCAATACGAGCGCGAGTTTCTCGTCGCGGGCGGGAGCTTCGTCCCGCTCTTCCGGCGCGAGCCCGCGCGCTCCCTCTTCCTCCGTCCCGCCTTCCGCGCCGCCGCCGTGCTGGCAATCTGCTGCGGAATCGCCTTGTATGCGGGAAGAACGGGCGAGCGTCGCGACAACGACATGATCGCGACGCCCGAGATCGAGGAATGCGTTGCAGATGTCCTTCCGCCGGAGCCGCCGGACTCGCTCGAACCTGAAGCGATGGAAGCGATGACGCGCGCATTCGCATTCGGCGGTTCGACCGTCGAAGAGGCGGCCGACGAGGAAGAGGATTTCGAGGCGTGCGAAGCCATGTCCGTGGCCCCCGCGGCTCCCCCGTCGGCCGAAGTCACGTCCGTGCAGTTTGTCAGGTCGCCGGTCAGGATGGAGGGCGTGAGGGCGCCTGCGGCGGCCGCCGCGCCCGCACCTCAGGTTTACGGGCAACGGGCCCTTCCGTCCGGCGTGACGTATCGACAAGAACGCTTCAGGGCGAATCGGCGCGACTCTATCTACGGCGACGATTACCAAACCGGAGCCGCCCCGATGGCCGTGCCCGCGGCGGAGCGCTACGCGGAATTTTCGGAGAACGAGTTCCTCGACCCGAAGGCGACGCCGCTCTCGACGTTCTCGCTCGACGTGGACACCACGAGCTACGCGCTGATGCGCCGCGAGATCGCGGAGGGCAGGCGACTGCCGCCGCGCACGTCCGTGCGGCTCGAAGAGTTCGTGAACTACTTCCGCTACGACTACCCGCAGCCGGCGGACGGCAAACCGCTCGCCGTCTCGTGCGAGGCCGCGCCGTGCCCGTGGAACCCGGCGCACAAGCTCGCCCGCGTCGCGCTCCAGGCCCGGAAGCTCGACAAGGGGAACATCCCGCCGTGCAACCTCGTGTTCCTCGTCGACGTCTCCGGCTCGATGTCATGGCACGGCGGCATCGACATGGCGAAGAAGGGCCTCTCGATGCTCGTCGGCGAGCTGCGCGACGAGGACCGCGTCGCGATCGTCACCTACGCCAACGGCACCGACGTTCGCCTGCCCTCGACGCCCGGCACCGACAAGGCGCGTATCCTCGGCGTCATCGACTCGCTCATGGCCGGCGGCGGCACCGCGGGCGGCGCGGGCATCCGGCTCGCCTACGAGGAGGCGAGGAAGAACTTCGACGCCAAGCGCAACAACCGCGTCGTCCTCGTCACCGACGGCGACTTCAACATCGGGATCTCCAGCCCGAAGGAGCTCGAGGACTTCATCGCGGAGAAGCGCGCGAGCGGCGTCTTCCTCACCGTCGTCGGCGTCGGCTCCGGCAACTACCAGGACGCGACGATGAAGAAGCTCGCCAGCGCCGGCAACGGCAACTACGCCTACGTCGATTCGCTCCTCGAGGCGAAGAAGGTGTTCCTCACCGAGTTCGGCGGCACGCTGCAGACCGTCGCCAAGGACGTCAAGCTCCAGGTCGAGTTCAACCCGGCGCAGGTCGCCGCCTACCGCCTGCTCGGCTACGAGAACCGCAAGCTCGCCGACAAGGACTTCAACGACGACAAAAAGGACGCCGGCGAGATCGGCTCCGGCCATTCGATGACCGCGTTCTACGAGATCGTCCCGGCGGGCTCCGGCGAGGAGGCCGTCGCGAGCGTCGACCCGCTCAAGTACCAGAAGACCGAAGGCGTCGAAAGCGGCGACCTATTCACCGTGAAGCTGCGGTGGAAGGCGCCCGACGGCGATACGAGCGAGCTGCTGGAGACGCCGTTCGCCGCGGCGGCGGCGACCGAGACGCCCTCCGAGGACTTCCGCTTCGCCTCCGCCGTGGCCGAATACGCGCTGCTGCTGGAGGGTTCGAAGTTCAAGGGCACCGCGTCCTTCGCCGACGTCCTCGAGCGCGCCCGCGCCGCGAAGGGCGCCGACCCCGAGGGCTGGCGCGCGGAGTTCATCCGCCTCGTCGAGTCGGCCGAGCTCTACGCGCGCTAGCCACTCGGCGCGTGTTTCAACCAAGCGCCGCTGAGCTGGAAAAAGGGTGGAAAGGCTGACGAAAAGGTGGTAGAGTCTCGGGCCATGGAAAACAAAGGACGATCTTTCTGCGTTCGGGCGCTGGACGCGGTGGCGGGCGGCATGGCCGTGCTGGTGCTCCTCGCCGGGGCGGCGGCGATGGCGTGGCCGGACGCGGTGAAGGCCGCGCTCCCCGCCAAGTGCGTGCCGTGGCTCCTTGGCGTCGTGATGTTCGGCATGGGGCTCTCGCTGCGGGGTCGCGACTTTGCGCTCGTGCTGCGCCGCCCGCGCGACGTTGCAGTCGGAGTCGCGGCGCAGTTCGTCTGCATGCCGCTCGCGGCATGGGCGATCGCCCGGGTGCTCGGACTGCCGGACGAGATCGCGCTCGGCGTCGTTCTCGTCGGCGCCTGCCCCGGCGGAACGGCGTCGAACGTGATCGCCTACCTCGCGAGAGGCGACGTGGCGCTGTCGGTGACGATGACCGCGTGCTCGACCCTGCTCGCGCCGCTGGCGACGCCCGCGATCGTGTGGCTGCTCGCGGGCGCGACGATCCAGGTCAAGGCCTGGGCGATGTTCCTGTCGATCGTGCAAATCGTCATCGCCCCGGTCGTCGTCGGCGTCGCCGTGAACGAGCTGCTGCCGGGCTTCGCCTCGCGCATCCGCCGCGCGATGCCGGCGTTCTCCGCGGTCGTCGTCGCGGTGATCGTGGCGGCCGTCGTTGCCGCCAGCGCCGCCCGGATCCGCGACTCGGCCGCGCTCGTCGCGCTGGCGGTCGTGCTGCACAATGCCCTGGGGATGGCGTTGGGATGGTGCGCCGGCCGGCTCTTCCGGATGGACGCGGCCCGACGCCGCACGCTTGCGATCGAGGTCGGGATGCAGAACTCCGGCCTCGCCGTCTCGCTCGCGACCGTGCACTTCGCGGCGATGCCGCTCGCGGCCGTGCCCGGCGCGCTCTTCAGCGTCTGGCACAACCTCAGCGGCGCCCTGTACGCGAACCTGGTCCGCGGCGTCGGCGAGGATACGCCGGCGCCGCGGAAGGCGTGACCGCGGTCAGAGCTTCGCGCGGTTGACGAAGTAGACGGCGCCGACGAGGCAGAGGAACGCCCAGAGGTAGTCGAGCCGCATCTTTTCCCCGAGCACGAAGTAGGCGAAGGGGACGAAGACCAGGAGCGTGATGACCTCCTGCGCGACCTTGAGCTGCGCGACGGTGAGGCCCGCCGCGACGCCGAGCCGGTTGGCCGGCACCATGATCAGGTACTCCAGCAGCGCGATGCCCCAGCTCATCAGGACGATGAGCAGCAGCGGCTTGCCGTCCGCCGCGCCGCGCTTGAGGTGCCAGTACCACGCGGTCGTCATAAAGACGTTGCCGCAGACCATCATGCCGAGGGGGAGGAGCGCCTTCATGGCTGCGAACCCCGCTTCTGTTTCTGGGCCCGTAACCGCACCTGGAGGAGGTGCGCGGCGGGCTCGTCGGGAACGTCGACGAAGACCAGGGAGCGGCCCGCGTCCCAGCGGAAGGGGATCGGCCCGGTCGCGGCGGCGGCGATGGGGGCGCCGAAGCGGATTTCGGCGGGCTTGCGCGCGCACCAGGCGACGAAGGTCCCGCCGGCGCGGAGGCGGACGTCCCAGCGCCCCGGGCCGCGCTCCCCGACGCGTTCGATGGCGGCGCCGGGCGCGAGGAAGGGAAGGACGCCGAGCGGCGCGAAGAGATCCTTGCGGATCGGGGCGACCGTGAGCACCGAGAAGCGGTCCGGCCCGCCGGCCTCGACGCGGAGCGGCTCGTCGCGCCCGACGACGCGCGCCGCGCCGTCGGCGGTGCCGTCCCACGCGACGTAGCGCCGGGCGCGGCGCAGGTGCGGCACGTCCGCGGCGCGGACTTCCGCGGCGCGGGGGCGCGCCGGCGCGGGGCCGCCGGGATCGAGGTCGAAGACCCCGGCCGCGCCGGCGTCGGGTTTGCCGTTGACGAGGGCGAAGGCCCGGTCGGGCTCGGCCTCGGGGTCGAGGAAGAGCGAATCGCGCGCGGGAACCGCGGGGCCGGAAAAACGCGGCACGAAGCCGTCCTTGCGGGCGATGCGGCGCAGCAGCGCGCCGTCCGTCGCGCCCGGCGGGTCGGCGACGTAGACCGGACCGCCGGAGAGGACGCGCGTGGCGGCGTGCCACGCGGGGGCGGACGATCCGGAGAGGAACATGTCCCAGTCGATGCGGACGAACTGCCCGAACCAGATCCCCATCGCGGCGCAGTTGCGGATGCGCTCGCCCCAGGTGGCGGGGTTCCCGGGGATGAAGTCGTCCGAGGCGCGGAAATATTGCGAGCGCGGGGCCGCGTAGAGCAGTTCCGGGACGCACGCCATGCACGAGATGCGCTCGTTGCGGAAGTGCCTCGGGGCGGTCTTCTCCAGCGCCTCCGCCAACGCGCGCCCCGCGACGGCGCGGCCGCCGTCGGTGCCGGAGTGGAACGCGGTGACGGCCTGGAAGTCGATCTTGACGCCGTCCGCGCCGGCCGCGCGGAGGCGGTCGTGAAGCTCGTCGAGCAGGGCGAACTCGTCCTTCGGCGTGGCGGGCAGCGAGACGTGGTCGGCCTCCCACCAGCCGAGGATCCCGTCCAGCGGGATGCCGGGGAGCGGCACGCGCTCGCGGCGGCGCGGATGGAAGGCGCGCAGTTCGGGGGCGTCCGGGTGCAGTCCGCAGGAGATTCCGAAGGCGGTGTGCCAGACGAGGAACTCGTGGAGGCCGAATTCCTCCTTCGCCATGCGGACGGCGGCGGGAAGTCCGCCGGGGAACTTCGCCTCGTCGGCGTCGAGCGACGTGAGCAGGCGCTTGGCGCCGGGCGCCGGGGCGGTGGTCTGCCAGCCGTCGTCGAGGATGACCCATCGCGGCATCATGCCGGCGGCGCGGAAGCTTTCGAAGCCCTTGCGGAGGTTTTCGGTCGAGACGCCCTGGTAGAAGGCGTTCCAGGTGCACCAGCCCAGGTGGTGTGCGAACCGCGGCTCGTTGTCCGGCGTGCGGAGGCGGGCGGAGGGGAGCTTCTCCGCGGCGGCGCGGGCCGCGGCGGCGAGCAGCGGCGCGAGGTCGGGGCCGTCGGCGACGAGCAGCGCCGCGTCGGAGGCGTCCGGCGCGACGCCGGGCGCGGCGGTATCGGTGAGCAGGGCGAGCCCGCCGTCGCGCGCCGCGAGGTAGCGCACGGCGTTGCCCGAGGGCAGCGGCGCGAGGGCGCGGAACGAACCGTCCTCCCGCTCCAGCAGGAGGAACGCGGCGACGCCGGGCAGCGCGGCGAGCTTCGGCGCCGCGCCGGCCACGGCGCGCATCCAGAACGGGCCCGAATTCAGGTCCTGCACGATGGCGAGAAAGCGGCGGAAGGGCGGCGGCTTCGGAAGCTTCGTCCACTGCGTGCGCTCCTGCGAGCCGTCGGGGACGAACGGAAGAAAGCGGATGTCGGGGGCGGTTTTCATGCCCGCAAATCCTACCGCTCCCCCGCTCGCCGCGTCAAGCGCAATGCCGTTCAGCCGAGCTTCGCCCGCAGCGTGTTGCGCGAGATGCCGAGGATGCGCGCCGCCTCGACGCCGTTCCGTCCGTGCCGTTCCCAGACGGCGCGCACATGCGCCCGCACGACCTCGTCGAGCGGCGCGTCGCTTGTTGCAGAGGCGGCACCGGGCACGGCCGCGCCTTGGCGCGTGTTGCCCGGACCGGTCCCGTCCGCCCGGAGCCGCACGCTCCTTCTCTTCTCCTCCTCGAGCAGCTCCGCGATCGTCCGGTCCTCGAAGACCGCCGCGCGCTCCAGCACGTTCGCGAGTTGCCGGACGTTCCCCGGCCAGTCCCACGCCGCCAGGAGAGCGATGTCCTCCTCGGCGATCGGCCTGCGTCCCGGCGCGAAGGATTTCCAGAGATCCCGGACGAGCGGCCGGAAGTCCTCCTTGCGGGCCCGCAGCGGCGGCACCTCCAGCGAGACGGCCGAAAGCCGCCAGAAGAGGTCCTCCCGGAAGCTCCCTTCGCGGACGAGCGCCGAGAGGTCTCGGTTCGTCGCCGCCACGACGCGGACGTCCACCTTCGTCTCCCGTTCGCCCACCGGAAGGACGCGTCCCTCCTGCAGCACCCGCAGCAGCACGCCCTGCAGTTCCCCCGGGAGTTCGCCGATCTCGTCGAGGAAGAGCGTTCCGCCGTCCGCCTCGCGGAAGAGTCCGAGCCGCGCCTCCGTCGCGCCCGTAAAGGCGCCCTTGGCGTGTCCGAAGAGCAGGCTTTCGAGCAGGTCCTTCGCGACCGTCGCGCAGTTGAAGGCCAGGAAGGGCCCCTTCCGCCTCGACTGCACGTGAATCTGCTGCGCGACCGTCTCCTTGCCGACGCCGCTCTCGCCCGTCACGAGCACCCGCATCGCGCGGCTCTTCGCCACGCGGGCGATGTCCTTGCGCAGCCGCCGCATCGCCGGGCTCGTCGTCTGCAGGCTCCGGTAGCCGAACTGGCGGAACGCCTCGACGAGACGTTTCGCCTCGGCCCCCCATCGGTCCGGAGGAACATGCCCCGCCAAATCCCGCGCGATCGATTCCAGCGCTGCGA
>CAMOEO010000106.1 GCA_946612175.1 uncultured Verrucomicrobiota bacterium | reverse complement strand
CGCCGCGCGACTGTGGCCGCTTCGCGGCCGAAGTGGGGGTGGTGAAAGGGGTTGAAAGGGTTGCGCGTCGTCTTGTCGGCTTGCTCACCGGGAAACGCCGAAGAGGCGGGATGCGCGGGCGGCGAAGTAGGTCGTGTAGAACTCGCGCTGGAGGTCGGTGAGATACGGGGTCTCGGCGACGAGGCGCGCAAAGGCGGCGGGGTCGATGCGCGGGACGATGCGCGCACGGGCCGCGGCGAGGTCCGGATCGTCCGACGAGGCGAGGAAGTCGGCGTAGTTGATCTTGCGGCCGCCGATCTTGAGCATCGAGGCGGGGAAGACGTAGATGCGGGCGTCGAGCTCGGCGGGGTCGGCGAGGACGCGACGCATCGTCGCCTCGTCCGCCTGCGGGAGGAGGCAGCTGCCGCAGTCGAAGACAGGGGCGGGCTCCGCGGCGCCCGTGGCGGGGTCCACGAGGAAGCCCCAGTTGCCGTTGTGGCGGTCGAAGTTGCCGAGGAGGGCGTCCGCGACGAACATGTCCCAGAAGCGCGCGCGGATAGCGGCGGGGTCGACGAAGTCCTGGCCGTCGATCGCGTCGAGGACGTCCGAGAGCTCGGTCCCGGCGCCGCCGGTCTCGGACTCCAGAACGGTGTTCTTGACGGAGCAGAAGTCGTAGAGGATCCGGCCGTCGGCGGTAAAGTCGCGGCAGGCGCAGACGACCTTCTCGCGGCCGTTGCGGAACGTCCCGAGCCGGGTCTCCTGCGCGTCGAGGCCGAGCAGGCGGAAGGCGGACGAGGCGAGGTGCTCGGAGAGGCAGCTGTTGGTGTAGGAGAGCGCGGTGGGGCGCTCCCCCGCAGGCGGCGGAAACTTGAGCATCCAGCGCGCGCCCTCGAACGCGACGCAGATCTTCTTGCCGTTCGCGCCGTTGTAGGCGCGGCCCGTGACGCGCGGACAGGCGGTGAAGTCGACGGGGGCGGTCATGCGTCCTCCTTTCCCCAGAGGAACTTGTCGCGCAGATACTGCGCGTGCTCGTGCGTGATCGCGCCGTCGTCGATCTCGGCGCCGTTGATCGAGCCGTAGAGCTCGCCCCAGAGGCAGTCCAGCAGCGTCGAGTTCTCCGCGAGACCCTTCTTGTAGGCGTCCAGGTCGTGCTGGAGATACGCCGGCAGACCGACCTCCCAGGCGCGCTTGCGCGCGTCGGGTGCGAGGGGCTGCGGAGCGAAGGAGGGCATGGTGAGGTGAAGGGGTGAAGTGGCCGCTACGCGGCGTAAAATGCAAGCGCATATCATAAGCACTTCCCGCGCGCGTGTCTAGCGATTTTTCGCGACTTCGGCGCATGGCGGGGTGGACAGGTCGCCAAAGTCCCCTCTGTCGCCAAAGTCTCCATTGTCTCCATTGAAGCCGGTAATCGCCGTCGAGAGGCGCACGAGGACGGGGAAGTTCGTCTGGAGTTCCGTCCCGCCCTGGCGCGGACTCCGTCCGGAGAGCCGGGCGGACCGCTCCGGCGCAAAAGAAGCGCCGCCCCGGCGGACCGGGGCGGCGCGCAGCCTTTCAGGATGGGGCCGGCCTACTTGCTGGCCTTGATCTTGAAGAACTGGACGGCGGCGTCCATCGGGGCGACAAGCTCCACGATGCCGTCGGCATCGGGCGTCACCGCCTCGCCTGCGGGCTCGGCGGCCAGCCAGCCGTCCTCGTCGAGCGAGAGGGTCGCCGAGCCGACGAGCTGATAGGTCACGCCGGCCTTGCCGACAAAGCGGACCACGAGCGACTCCGGATCGGAGCCGTCCGCCGGGACGACCTCCATCGGGGCCTTCGGCTCCTCCCCGCCCCAGTCGTAGCCGTCGAGGCCGGCGCCGACGTCGACCGGATCGAGCTCCGCGACCACTTCCTCCCATGCGGCGGTGAGCGTGAGGTCGCCCGTGACCGCGGTGTTCGTGAAGTCGAACGCGGTTTCCGCCTCCGGGGCGAACCAGCCGAGGAACGTGAAGCCCTCCGCCGCCGGGGCCGGGTCAGGCTCCGTCGCAAAGGCGTCCTGCCCCTCGATCACGTCGAGGACCTGCGCCGCGGGCGCCTCGCCCTTCTCGTTGACGAACGTCACCGTCCAGACGGGCTTCACCGTGTACTTGCCGTTCTCGTCCTGCGCCGTCGGGGCGAAGCCCGCGGCGCAGTAGATTTGGGGAACCGCCTCGTCGAACGTGCCGCCGGAGACATAGGCGAAGCCGTAGGTTCCATCGTTGTCGCGGAGGCCCTGGATGGCGCCGGAGAACGTGCCGCCGGTGACGGTGATGACCGCGTCGGCCATGTGGCCGCCTTCGAGACCGTAGCCGAAGAGCGTGCCGCCCTCGGCGGTCGCGGTGAAGGTGCCGCCGCTGACGGTCATCACGCCCTTGTCCGCGGAATTGGCGCCGTAGGACCCGTTCACGAGGACCTTCGTGGCGCCGGTGAAGGTGCCGCCGGTGATCGTGGTCTCGTGCCAGTTCATGATCACGGCGTCGTTCTCGGAGATGTTCCGGAAGGTGCCGCCGTTGATCGTGAGGATGCCGTAGTCGTCGTTCTTCACGACGTTCTTGCCGCCATCGAACGTGCCGCCGTTGATCGTGAGGATGGCGGTGTTCGCCTGCCCGGTCGTGCCGCGATCGGTGGTTGCGTTGCCGTACCAGCCGTTGGCGATCAGCGTCGAGGCCGTGCTCACGCGGGAGAGGACCGTGGCGTTGCCGCCGATGGTCATCGCGCCCATGTTCTTGATGTTGTAGTAGGTCGCGTTGTCCGGAACGGCGAACGAGCCGCCCTGGATCGTGACCGTGCCGGTCGGGTAGTTCACGAGGTCGGCCTTCGCGGGCAGCGCGGAGACGATTTCACCGCCGCCGATGGTGTCGGTGATCGTCAGCGTGCCGTACACGGAGATCGTGTCGGAGGCGATGTTCGTGATGCTGTGGCCGTCAAGGTCGAGCGTGACGTCTTTCCCGGCCGGGATGACGACGTCCTCGACAAGGTTCGTTGCCAGCACCACGGTCGCGGGCACGCCTTCCTCAATGAAGGCCACGGCGTCGGCGATAGTGGAGAATCCGTGAACCTCGTTCACGACGACGGCGGGATGGAGCATGCCGCAGCCGGTGACAGTCCCGTAGGGATGTATCTCGGAAATCTGCATCTGGCGCAGGGCCGTCCCGGCGGCGTTCCACTGGCGGACGCGCAGATGGCTCACGGGCGTCTCGTAGAAACGAATCGTCGTGACGTACCCGTTGTCTCCGGTGATCGTGGGATCCGGTTCCGAAATGACGATGCGGCCGATTTCGGTTTCGGTGTCGGTGGCCTCGTCATAGGAGTAGAACACCGTCTGATGGGCTTCGTTGCGCAACGAGATGTCAATCTTCGCGAGGTCGATCGTCGTGGCGAACTTGAAGTCCACGTGCGGGGAGGGGTCGCGGCCCGAGGCGGAATACCAGTAGTCCTTCCATCCAAAGGTCCAGTTGCCGTTATAGAGGGCCGCCGGATTCACGCCCCAGTTGTTGTTTGGATTTGGTTCGTCCGCGCCGTTGCCGGTGGAGGTGACGGTGAGGTCGGTGAAGTTGACCTGTCCCGAAACGGCCACGCCGCCGATCATTGCGCCGTCGACCTTCGTGGTGATCAGGTTGATCGGCTCGACCATGTCGATGTGGAAGCCGCAACGCGAGCAGGTGAGCGAGCCGGAGCCGTAGCTGCTGGCGGTGCCGGGCGTGACGACGGTGCCCACGAAGTCGTGTCCGAGCGGTTCGCCGTCGCGGAAGAACTCCTCGCCGCAAACCGTGCAGAAGCAGTGGTCCTGCGCGCGGGTGGTGCAGGAGCCGGATCCCGCGACCAGCGTCCATTCCGTGTAGGACGGGTGGGTGCAGGCGACATCGGCCGGATCGAGGGCCCAGACCCGGATCTCGTTGAACGACGCCGACCAGCCGCCGACCTTCACGAACACGCACTTCACGTATTTGGCCGTGTCGTTCACATTGAAGGTCAGCTTCCCCGTGGTGGACACATTCTGGGCGTCGGGCACTTCCGTCCACGTGGAGCCGTCCATGGAGTAGTAGAGCGAATACGGGGCGGTGGCGGCCTTGTTTCCGGCCGCGATCTCCGTGATGTGCCACCCGTCCTCGGGCATGGTCCCGCTCTGCGTGAAGTCGAGGATGAAGTAGCCGCCGTTGTCAAGGCGCCCGTTCGGGCCGATATACACGTCATCCGTAAAGTTGTTGTTGAACAGGTTGTTGACTCCCGTGCCGCCGCCGAAGGCGTCGGTGCCGTTGTTTCCGGTCATGGTGCCGTTCGACTTGTAGAACTTGCAGATGGAGGCGGAGGAGACGACCTGCGGGACGGCCTTCTTGTATCCCCAGACCTGGAATTCGGCGATGTTATCGGTCCAGCCGCCGTTGGCGTCGAGGACGAGCTTGGCGTAGGTGGCCTGCGCGTTCACGGCGTAGGTGGCCGTGCCGACGAGCGAGACGCCCGTCGCGTTGGGGACGGCCGTCCAGTCCGTGCCGTCCGTCGAGGTGTAGAGCGAATAGTTGAACGAGTTGACCTGGCCGATCTTGATCTCGGTGATGAAGTAGCCGGGCTCGTATCCCGAATCCTGCTGGCCGGAGAAATCCAGAAGGATGTAGTCCCCGTTGCCGTTGCCGCGAGGCGTGTAGGTTCCGTTGCTGAAGTTGCCGTCGAACAGCCAGCCGATTCCGGAACCTCCGCCCCAAGGATTCATCTCGGTGCCGGAGGAGTTGCGGTAGGTCGCCAGCGAGGCGGACGAGATGATTTCGGCCGTCGGCGCCGCCTGAGCGAGCGGGGCGAGGAGGAGAAGCGCGGCACACGCCCCTCCCCATAACGCGGAAAACGTTGTTTTCATGTGTTTTTCGTATTGTTTTGATGGCGGGGCCCCCGGGCGGACTCCGCCGCCGATAGGAGGATCCCTTTGCCGCGGAGGGTAGCATCTCTTCCCCTCCCCTGTCAATCCTTTTTTTTGTCTGCCTCAGTGCGGTTTCTAAGGGCTGGCATGCTTCCTTGACCCGGCCGGACCCGCCCCGAATCGCGCGGTTTCCTCCGGGGGCGATTTGTGCTAGAATGGTCGGCATGAAAGCCACACCCGCCTACAAGAACCCGAAAAAGCCCGTCGAGGCGCGCGTGCGCGATCTCCTGCGCCGCATGACGCTCGAGGAGAAGGCCGCGCAGCTGATCCAGCACCCGATCGGGCGCGACACCAACCCGAACAACGTCGGCCCCGACCATCCGTTCGACCCGACGGTCGGCTCGATCCTCTCCTTCACCGGCGGCGCCGCCGCGCGCAACGCGTTCCAGCGCATGGCCGTCGAGGGGACGCGCCTCGGCATCCCGATCCTCTGGGGCTACGACGTCGTCCACGGCTGGCGCACGGGCTTCCCCGTCCCGCTCGCGCAGGCCTGCTCGTTCGACCCGTCGCTCACGGAGAGGGCCTGCCGCGTCGCGGCGCGCGAATGCTGGGCCGACGGCGGCGTGGACTGGACGTTCGCCCCGATGGTGGAGGTCGGCCACGACCCGCGCTGGGGCCGCAACGTCGAGGGCTTCGGCGAGGACCCCTTCACGAACGGGCGCTTCGCGGCGGCCTCCGTCCGCGGCTACCAGGGCCGCACCCCCGCGCAACTGCGCGGGCCGGGCCGCGTCGCCGCGTGCCTCAAGCACTTCTGCGGCTACTCCGCCTGCGAGGGAGGGCGCGACTACTCCTACACCGACATCTCGCCGCGCGCCCTGCGCGAGTGGTACCTGCCGCCGTTCGAGGCCGGCGTGCGCGCCGGCGCGCGGACGGTCATGAGCTCGTTCAACTGCGTGAACGGGACGCCCGCCGTCGCGCACCGCGGCCTGCTCACGGACACGCTCCGCGGCGAATGGGGCTTCGACGGCTTCGTCGTCTCGGACTGGGGCGCCGTCACGCAGATGCGCATCCAGCGCTTCACGGCCGACCCCGCGCGGCAGACGCTCGCGGCGCTCGGCGCGGGCAACGACATGGACATGTCGGACGACGTCTACCGCAACATCCCGGACCTCGTCCGCGCCGGCCGCCTTCCGCGCCGCGTCCTGGACGAGGCGGTGGCGCGCGTCCTGCGCGTCAAGTTCGAGTGCGGCCTCTTCGAGCGCCCCTACGTCCCCGAGCTTCCGCGCGAAAAGACCTGCCGCCTGCCCGCCGACCTCGACCTCGCGGCCGAGTGCGCGCGCGGGTGCGCCGTCCTGCTCAAGAACGAGAGGGGCCTGCTCCCGCTCGACGCGGCGAAGGTGCGGCGCCTCGCGCTCGTCGGCCCGGCGGCGGACGACTGCCCCGCGCTCGTCGGCACGTGGGCGGCGATGTGCGCGAAGAACCACGAGGAGACGCCGTCGCTCCGGGACGAGGCCGCGCGCTTCTTCCCGAACGCGAAGATCGACTACGCCCCCGGCTGCGCGCTCCCGCCCGAGGGCGCTCCGCGGCTCGCGACCGTCGACTTCGTCGAGGGCTCGATCCTCGACCCGGGGCTGCCTCCGGACCGCGCCGCGATCGCCCGCGCCGTCCGCGCGGCGCGGGCGGCGGACGTCGTCGTCGTCGCGCTCGGCGAGCCCGGCTGGCTCTCGGGCGAGAACAAGTCGCGCCGCGACATCCGCCTCTCGCCCGCGCAGGTGGCGCTCGTCGACGCCCTCGCGCAGACGGGCAAGCCGCTCGTCGGCCTCGTCGCCGCCGGGCGCCCCCTCGCCTTCCCCGAGACCGCCGCGAAGCTCGACGCGATCCTCTACCTCTGGCAGGGCGGCTCGCGCGCCGCGCAGGCCGCGTGGGAGCTCGTGACCGGCGCCGCGAACCCCTCCGGCCGCCTCGCGATGACCTTCCCGCGCGCCGTCGGGCAGATCCCGGTCTTCTACAACGCGCAGCCCCGCAACCGCGAGGACCTCTTCGACTACCTCGACCGCCCCTCCGAGAACGACCCGTGGCTACCGTTCGGCTTCGGCCTCTCCTACACGACGTTCGAGTACGGCAAGGTCAAGGTCGCAAGCCGCAGGACGCAAGTCGCGGGACGCAAGTCGCAAGTCCGGCCTGTGGCCCGGGACCCGCGACCTGCGGCCTTCGTTTCGGCGTCCGTGACGGTCCGGAACACCGGCGGGCGGCAAGGCGCCGAGACGGTGATCTGGTATCTCTCCGACCCGGAGGCGACGAGCACGCAGCCCGTGCGCCGCGTCGTCGGCTTCGAGAAGGTCGACCTCGCCCCCGGCGAGGCGAAGACCGTCCGGATCGCGCTCTCCCGCAAGGACCTCGCCGCCATGCGGCCCGACGGCACCCGCCGCTTCGAGCCGGGCGCCTTCGTGCTCTCCGCCTCGCTCCGCGCCTCCGCGGAGTTCGTCGCGGAGTAGCGCGGCGGCGGCGCGCCGCGCGCGCCGATTCTTCCGCGGGCGCGCCCGTTCGAACGGCGCGCTATGCGAGCAGCGCGGCGCGCAGGCCGCCGAGGTCGTCGAAGGTCCAGGTGGGCCGGTGCGGCGAGGCGGCGGCGTCCGCGGCGGACGTCTCGCCGGAGAGGACGAGCGCCGTCGCGATGCCCGCCTCGGCGCCGAGCGCGATGTCGGTGTAGAGGCGGTCGCCGACCATGCACAGGCGCTCCTTCGGGACGCCGTACTTGGCGACGATGGCGTCGACGATGCCGGCGTGCGGCTTGCCGACGACCTCGTCCGGCTCGCGCCCGGTCGAGGCCTTCACGTAGGCGATGACGGCGCCGATGTCCGGGATGAAGCCGCCGTCGACCGGGCAGTTGAAGTCCGGGTGCGTGGCGACGTAGGGCCGGCCCTCGCGCACGAGGTCGCACAGGCGCGTCATCTTCGCGTAGTCGAACGCCTGGTCGAAGCCGAGCACGACGACGTCCGGATCGCGCTCGACGAGCCGGAAGCCCGCCTCGCGGAACTCGCGCTCCAGCGTCGGCATCCCGAACACCGCCACGGCCGCGCCGGGCATCCGCCCGAGCAGCAGGCGCGTCGTCGCCTCGCCGGAGGTGAAGACGTCGTCCGGCGCCGCGTCGATGCCGAGCCGCCCGAGCTTGGCGACGTAGGCCGTGCGGTCCTTCGAGGAGTTGTTCGTCAGGAACAGGTAGCGCCTCCCCTGCGCCCGGACCGTTTCGAGAAACGGGCGGGTGCAGTCGAACAGACGGTCGCCGAGGTAGATCGTGCCGTCCATGTCGAGGAGGAAGAGGTCGATGTCGCGGGGGGAGCGCATGGCGTCAGGAGAGGAGGGAGAGCAGCTTCGCGGGGGTGTCGCGGTAGTCGTCGATCTTCAGGAAGGGGAAGCCGGCGAGGAGGACGGACTCGTCGTTGCCGCCGGGGCCGTAGTCGTCGCCGACGTAGAGCACGTCCTCCTTCGCGATCCCGCGCTCCCCGCAGAGGCGCGCGAGGGCGTAGGCCTTGTCGAAGGGCGCGGGGGCCATGTCGAAGGACGACGACCCGCCGACGAACACCTTGAACTCGGGGAAGAGCGCGCAGACCTCGGCGTAGAGCGCGCGGCGCCGGGCGCGGTCGGGGTCGAACGCGAGCTTGTCGGCCTGCGCCGCGCGGGTGCCGAGCAGCGCGAAGGTGACGACGCCCGAGTCGTGGAACTCGACGCTCTCCCCGGCGAAGTCCGTCAAGCCGTGCCGCTCGCGGAACGCGGCGGCGCGGCGCAGCACGCCCTCGCGGTCGCAGGGGCGGCGCTCGTCGAGGACGGTGCGGTGCGACCGCGTGGCGGGATCCCAGAGCGAGAGCTGCATGCCGTAGTTGCCGAGGATGTCGATGGGGTATTCCTCCATCTGCCGCGCGATGCGCGCGCAGCTTCCGGCGCCGACCATGAGGAGAGCGACGCCCCGGGCGCGGAGCGCGTCGAGCGCCCCGCGCGCCTCGGCGGAGAGCGGGGTCTTGTGCTGGGTGAGGGTGCCGTCGAGGTCGAAGGCGATGAGTCGTGGAATCATGCCGGCCATTCTATCCCAACGCCCCTCCCCGCGCACCCCCGCCGCGGGGCGCGCGCCGCGGCGCGAGCGGAGGGCTCAGGAGGGGCGGCGAGGGGCGCCGAGGACGATCCGGAGGCCGTCGCGCGCGGCGCGGAAGGGCCGCGGCGGG
>CAMOEO010000105.1 GCA_946612175.1 uncultured Verrucomicrobiota bacterium | reverse complement strand
AGCGGCGCGGCCGCGGCCGCCGCGAGCAGCGCGGCGGCGAGGCGGAGGGGGTGGAGGGGGCGTTCCATGGCGCAGAGAGTAGCAGAAAGGGCCGGGCCGCGCAACCGCTTTGCCAAAGCGCGGGGCGTGTGCTAGAATCCGCGCCCTCCCCCGACTCCGGGCCGGCAGGGGGCGGATGGGCCGCCCCGCGCCCCGCCGTCGCGGGACCATTGGAGAAGCACCATGTGGGACTATTCCGAGAAGGTCCTCGACCATTTCCACCATCCGCGCAACGTCGGCACGATCGAGAATCCCGACGGCGTCGGCCAGGTCGGCGCGCTCGCCTGCGGCGACGCCCTCAAGCTCGCCTTCAAGCTCGACGAGAAGAAGGAGCGCATCGCCGACGTGAAGTTCCAGACGTTCGGCTGCGCCTCCGCCATCGCCTCTTCCTCCGCGCTCACCGAGATGATCAAGGGCATGACGCTCGACGAGGCGTCCAAGGTCACCAACGCCGACATCGCCAAGTACCTCGACGGCCTGCCCGAGCAGAAGATGCACTGCTCCGTGATGGGCATGGAGGCGCTCGAGGCCGCCATCGCCAACTACCGCACCGGCGACACCACGGTCCGAGAGCTCAAGGACGACCCGCTCGTCTGCACCTGCTTCAACGTCCACGAGAGCGAGATCGTCGAGGCGGTGCGGATCAACCATCTGACCACCGTCGAGCAGGTCACCAACTACACCAAGGCCGGCGGCGCCTGCGGCAAGTGCAAGGGCGCGATCCAGGCGATCCTCGACCGCGAGCTCGGAAACCGCGCCGAGAACGGCGCGGCACGGAACGCCGCCGCCGCGCCCGCCGCGCCGGTCCCGTTCGCGGAGCTCTCGCCCGCGAAGAAGGTGATGGCCGTCGAGAAGGTTCTCGAGGCCGAGGTCCGCCCGTCGCTCCGCCTCGACGGCGGCGACATCGAGCTGGTGGACGTGCAGGGCGCGCGGATCCAGGTCCGCTTCCTCGGCCACTGCGCCGGCTGCATGGCCGCCAATCTCACGAAGAACGGCCTCGTGGAGAAGAAGCTCCGCGAGGCGCTCGGCGACGACGCGCTCGAGGTGGAGGCGATCTAGCCATGGACGAGCCTGCGCTGCACTATCTGGACAACAACGCCACGACGATGCCCGCGCCGGAGGTCGTCGAGGCGATGATGCCGTTCTTCACCGAGCGGTGGGGGAACGCCTCGAGCATGTACGAGTTCGGCGGACGCGTCCACCGCGACATGGAGGCCGCCCGCGCGAAGGTCGCGGCGCTGCTCGGCGCGGGCGACCCCTCGGAGGTCGTCTTCACGAGCTGCGGCAGCGAGAGCGACAACCACGCGATCTTCGGGACGGTCCAGGCGCTCGGCCCCGAGACGACCGTCATTACGAGCAAGGTCGAGCACCCGGCCGTGCTGCAGCCCTGCCGCGCGCTCGAGGAGCGCGGGCACCGCGTCGTCTTCGTCGGCGTGCACCGAGACGGCACCCTCGACATGGACGCCTATCGCGGCGCGCTCTCGATCCCCGGCCCGAAGCTCGTGACGCTCATGTGGGCGAACAACGAGACGGGCGTGCTCTTCCCGATCCGCGAGTGCGCGGAGCTCGCGAAGGCCGCGGGCGCCGTCTTCCACACCGACGCCACGCAGGCCGTCGGCAAGGTCGCGGAGATCGACGCCTCCGCCGTCCCGTTCGACATGCTCTCCTTCTCCGGCCACAAGATCCATGCGCCGAAGGGGATCGGCGCGCTCTACATCCGGCGCGGCACGCCCGTGCGGCCGTTCCTCCTCGGCGGACACCAGGAGAAGAGCCGCCGCGCCGGGACGGAGAACGTCCCCTACATCGTCGGCCTCGGCAAGGCGTGCGAGCTCGCCGCCGCGGAGCTGCGCGACGGCACGCTCGGGCGCGTCGCCGCGCTGCGCGACCGCCTGCAGGAGGGCCTGCTCGCCATCCCGGAGACCGTCGTGAACGGCAATCGCGAGATGCGCCTCCCGAACACGCTCAACGTCTCGTTCCCCTACATCGAGGGCGAGGCAATGCTCTTCCACCTCGGCGACGCGGGCATCTGCGCCTCGTCCGGGTCGGCGTGCACGTCGGGCTCGCTCGAGCCCTCGCACGTCCTGCGCGCGATGGACGCGCCCTTCACCGCGCTCCACGGCTCCCTGCGCTTCAGCCTGAGCCGCTACACGACGGACGAGGACGTCGACGCGGTGCTCGAGACGATGCCCGGCATCGTGCGGACGCTGCGCGAGCTCTCGCCCTTCGGCCGCGGCGAGGAGCCGGACGATCCTGGCGCCGCGCGCTGAGCGCGATTGCCCCGGGCGCGCGGTTCTGGTATACTTCCCGGTATGCAAGCGAAACCGAAGACAAAGGCCCCGTTCTACGCCGTGATCCTGGCGGGGGGGCGGGGCGAGCGCTTCTGGCCGGTGGGCCGGGCGTCGCGGCCCAAGCAGTTCGTCGACCTGTTCGGCGGCAAGCCCCTCATCGCGCATGCCGTGGACCGGCTCCGGGGGCTGGTGCCGCCGGAGCGGGTGCTGGTGGTGACGTCGCGGGACCTCGTGCCCGCCACGCGCGCGGCGCTGCCGGCGCTGGCGGCGGACCAGATCCTGGGCGAGCCGCAGGCGCGCGACACCGCGGCCGCGTGCGCGCTCGCGACGGCCTGGGTCGCCTGGAAGGGCGGTCCGGAGGCGACGATGTGCATCCTCACGGCGGACCACCTCATCGCGGACGCGGCGGCGTTCCGCCGGACGCTGCGGGCGGCCGCGGCGATGGTCGCGCGGCGGCCGGCGATGGGGCTGATCGGCATCCGCCCGACGTACCCGGCGACCGGCTACGGCTACGTGGAGCTCGGCGGGCCCGTGACGGGCGCGGGGCTCCCGAAGGGCTTCCGGAAGGTGCGGCGCTTCGTCGAGAAGCCCAACCTCGGGACGGCGGCGACGTACGTGCGGAGCGGGCGCTTCGCGTGGAACTCCGGGATGTTCGCGTGGCGGGCGTCAACCTTCCGCGCGGCGCTGGCGGAGTTCCGGCCGGCGCTGCTGAAGGCGACGGACCGGATCGCGGCGCACTTCGGGAGGCGCTCGCTCGCGCGGGCGCTGGAGCGCGAGTACGCGGGGCTGGAGCGGATCAGCGTCGACTACGCCGTGATGGAGAGGGCGCGCAACCTCGTGGCGGCGCGCGGCGACTTCGGCTGGGACGACGTCGGGACGTGGGTGAGCGCGGGGGCGCACTTCCCGCACGACGCGGAGGGCAACGCGGTGCACGGGCTGGCGGAGGCGATGGCCGCGCACGGCAACACGATCGTGAACGCGGAGGCGGGGCACCTCGTGGCCGTGCTGGGCGCGGACGACCTGGTGGTCGTACACACGGCGGACGCGACGCTGGTGTGCCCGAAGTCGTGCGCGGACGGCCTGAAGGCGCTGGTGAAGCAGATCGGGGACGACCCGGCGAAGGCGGTGTTCGTGCGGTAGGAAGACCCCGGCATGGATGCCGGGGCGCGAGGGCCGGGGCGCGGGGGGGCCGGGCGCGGGGAAAAGGAAGCGGCCGGGCCCGGGAGGGGCCGGGCGCGGGGAAAAGGAAGCGGCCGGGCCCGGGAGGGTCCGGCCGCGGAGCGGAGGGAGGGGGCGGCCTAGCGGCCGGCCGCGAGGACCTCGTCCCACATCTTGTTGTAGAGGGCGAGGGCGTCGCCGAGGTCGTCGATGACCTCGCCGCGGGCGAGCGTCTCGGGGGTGGGGAAGATCGTCTCGTTGGCGACCATGTCGGGGGCCTCCTCGGCGAGGATCTCCTTGGCGGGGACGTTGGGGCACCAGTAGACGGTGTACTGCATGTTCTGGGCGGCGACGTCGGGCAGGTGGACGAACTCGATGAACTTGTAGGCGAGGTCCTTGTCGGGGGCGTCGACGGGGATCACCATCTCGTCGCAGGAGAGGGAGAAGCCCTCCTCGGGGAGGAAGAACTGGACGTGGTTGCGGTCGGGGGCGACGTTGCCGTCGGGGTCGAGCTGGACCTGGCCGATGTCGCCGCTGTAGCCGTGGACGAGGAGGAACTCGCCGCCGGCGACGCCGGTCTTGTACTGCTCGGTCTCGAACTTGGCGATGTTCTTCTTCCAGCGGATCAGCGTGTCGCGCGCCTCGGCCAGCTCGGCGGCGTTGGTGGTGTTGAGGCTGTGGCCGTTGTACTTGAGCGCGGCGCCCATGGCCTCGCGCATGTCGCCGAGGATGGTGATGCGGCCGGCGAGGTCGGGGCGGTTCTCGAGGACGGACCAGGAGTGGGCGGGGGCCTTGTCGCCGACGAGGCGGTCGTCGCGGTAGGCGATGCCGGTGTAGGTGACCATGTAGGGGATGCCGTAGGTCATCGACGGGTCGAGGGAGGACTTGACGTAGTCGGGGTCGATGTTGCCGAGGGTGGAGATGCGGGAGTGGTCGATCTTCTCGAGGTAGCCGTCGCGGCCGAGCTTGGCGACCATGTAGCTGGTGGGGAAGAGGATGTCGTAGCCCTTCGCGCCGGCCTGGATCTTGGCGAGCATGGCCTCGTTGGTGTCGAAGACGTCGATGACGACGCGGCAGCCGTTTTCCTGCTCGAAGCGCTCGACGAGCTCCGGGTCGATGTAGTCGGTCCACGTGAAGATGTGGAGCGTGGGCTTGTTGGAGCCGCAGCCCGCGAGGAGCAGGGCGGCGGAGGCGGAGAGAGCGAGAATGCCGTTGCGCATTGTCGTGTACCCTTGTTGCCGGTTTATGGCGACGGCGCGCCGTTTGTGGGAGGTTGGTGCGCACGGGGCGCCGCGGCGACCGCCGCCGTTCCGCACGCGCGAACGGGGGGTAAAGGTACGATATTCGACCCGCGATTGCAAACAAAAAGATGAGGCGCCCCGGCATGGATGCCGGGGGGCGGGGAACCCCGGCATGGATGCCGGGGCGCGAGGATGCCGGGGCGCGAGGGGGCGGGGGCTAGAGCCCCATGTCGGCGCGGACCTTCTGGAAGCGCTCGGCGGCCTCGCGCAGGAGCGACTCGGTCGTCGGCCAGTCGATGCAGGGGTCGGTGACGGAGACGCCGTACTCCATCTTCGAATGGTCGAAGCGGATGGGCTGGGTGCCCCACTCGAGGTAGCTCTCGAGCATGAAGCCGACGATGGAGGTGTTGCCGTTCTCGATCTGGGCGAGGACGTCGTGGAGGACGTCGGCCTGCTTGGCGGGATCGTAGTGGGAGTTGCCGTGGGAGCAGTCGACGATGATGTGCTGGGGCTGGCCGTCCTTCTCGAGGGCCTCCTCGGCGCGGGAGATGGAGGCGGAGCCGTAGTTCGGGCTGTCGCCGGAGCCGCGGAGGACGAGGTGGGCGTACTCGTTGCCGCAGGTGTGGAAGACGGAGAGGCGGCCGTCGTCGGCGAGGCCGAGGTAGTCGTGGGGGCGCGTGGCGGCGCGGATCGCGTCGGCGGCGCGGCGGAGGCCGTCCTCGTGGGGGCCGTTCTTGAAGCCGACGGGGACGGGGAGGCCGCTGGCGATCATGCGGTGGGCGTTGGACTCGCTGGCGCGCTGGCCGATGACCATCCAGGAGAACATGTCGCCGAGGTAGGCGGGCAGGACGGGGTCGAGCGCCTCGGTGCCGGCGGGAAGCTCCATGCGGACGAGGTGGTGGAGGAACTTGCGGGAGGCCTTGAGGCCGTCCTCGACGCGGAAGTTGCCGTCGAGGTGGGGGTCGGTGAGGAAGCCGCTCCAGTCGGAGGCGCCGCGGGGCTTCTCGAAGTAGACGCGCATGACGACGAAGAGCGACTCGGAAAGCTCGTGCGCGAGGGCGGAGAGGCGCTGCGCGTAGTCGTCGGCCCCGACGACGTCGTGGATCGAGCAGGGGCCGACGACGGCGAGGAGGCGGGCGTCGGAGCCGTCAAGGATCTCGCGGATGGTCTTGCGGAACCCCGCCACGAGCTTCTCCTGCTGGGGGAGGAGCGGGTCGAACCGCTTCAGGTCGGCCGGCGAGAGGAGCGGGTCGACGGAGCGGACGAGGTTGTTGGGGTTGAAGGGCGCGGCCATGGCGGCGGGGCGGGAGGCTAGGTGCGGGCGGCGACGAAGTCCGCGACGGCCTTCGCGTCGGCGGGGAGCGGGAACTTGCGGGTGGGGGCGCCGCGGAGGGCCTCGACCTCGGGCGCGGTCGCGAGGGAGGCGTCGCCCGTCGCGCGGGCGATGGCGTCGGGGAACTTGGCGGGGTGCGCGGTGCAGAGGCAGACGAGAGGGGCGGGGTCGCCGCTTGCGAGGGCGACGGAGACGCCGACGGCGCTGTGGGGGTCGAGCAGGACGCCGAACTCGTCGTGGAAGCGGCGGATCGTGGCGAGCGTCGCGGCGGTGTCGGCGCGGCCGGCGCGGAGGACGGGGTCCTGGGTTCCGTCGGGGAGGGGGTCGAGGCGGAGGGAGCGGTCGCGGGCGAAGGCGTCCATCCAGGCGCGGACGCGGGCGGCGTCGCCGCCCGCGCGGAGGAAGAGCCAGCGCTCGAAGTTGGAGGCGACCTGGATGTCCATCGACGGGGAGATCGTGGGGACGACCTCGCCGAGCGAGTAGACGCCGGTGGAGAAGAAGCGGGCGAGGATGTCGTTCTCGTTGGTCGCGACGTGGAGGCGGCGGACGGGGAGGCCCATGCGCCAGGCGACGTAGCCGGCGAAGACGTCGCCGAAGTTGCCGGTCGGGACGGCGAAGGAGACCTCGGGGGCGCCGGTGCGCTCCATCGTGCGGAAGGCGCCGTAGAAGTAGTAGACGACCTGGGCGAGGACGCGGGCCCAGTTGATGGAGTTGACGGCGCCGAGGTGGCGGGCGTCCTTGAACGGGAGGTCGGCGAAGAGCGTCTTGACGATGCGCTGCGCGTCGTCGAACGTGCCGTCGAGGGCGATGTTGAAGACGTTGTCGTCCAGGACGCTCGTCATCTGCATCTCCTGGACGGGGGAGACGCGTCCGGCGGGGTGGAGCACGAAGATGCGGATGCCCTTGCGGCCGCGGAGGCCGTGGATGGCGGCCGAGCCGGTGTCGCCGGAGGTGGCGACGACGACGTTGAGCTCGCGGCCGCCGTCGCCGAGGACGTACTCGAAGAGGTTGCCGAGGAACTGGAGCGCGACGTCCTTGAACGCGAGGGTCGGGCCGTGGTAGAGCTCCATGAGGTGCACGGGGCCGGTGGGGCGGACGGGCACGGGCTCGGGGCCGGTCCAGGCCTGGTCGGGGGCGGGCGGGACGGGGCGGAAGGACGCGTAGGAGCGGCGGACGATGGCGCGGAGGTCGTCCGCGGGGAGGTCGTCGGCGAAGAGGCGGATCACCTCGAAGGCGAGGTCCGCGTAGGGCAGGCGCGACCAGGTGGCGAGGCGGTCGCGGACGTCCGGGAAGGACTCGGGGAGGAGCAGCCCGCCGTCGCGGGCGAGGCCCATCAGGACCGCTTCGCGGAAGGAAACGGGGTCGATGCCCCCGCGGGTGGAGACGTATTTCATGCCTAGGCGAACTGCCGGAGGTAGCGCAGGTCGTTGGTGTAGAGGTGGCGCAGGTCGGTGACGCCGTACTTGATCATCGCGATGCGCTCGACGCCCATGCCGAAGGCGTAGCCGTAGCACTCCGGGTCGTAGCCGACGTGCCGGAAGACGCGCGTGTCGACGATGCCGGCGCCGAGGATCTCGATCCAGCCGCTCTGCTTGCAGACGGCGCAGCCCTTGCCCTTGCAGACGTGGCAGGAGAAGTCCACCTCCACCGAGGGCTCGGTGAACGGGAAGAAGTGCGGGCGGAAGCGGACCTGGATCTGCGGGCCCATCATCTCGCGCGCGAAGTGCGCCAGCGTCGACTTGAGGTCGGCGAGCGAGACGGGCTTCACGTCGACGTAGAGGCCCTCGATCTGGTGGAAGTTGGCGGAGTGCGTCGCGTCCGTCGTGTCGCGGCGGTAGCAGCGGCCGGGGTTGATGATGCGGACGGGCGGCTTGCGCGAGAGCATCGTGCGGATCTGGACGGGCGAGGTCTGCGTGCGCAGCAGCAGCTCCGGGCCGAGCCAGAACGTGTCGCGCTCGTCGCGCGACGGGTGGTGCTTGGCGGTGTTGAGCGCGTCGAAGTTGTTGAACTCCGTCTCGATGTCGGGGCCGTCGGCGACGGTGAAGCCCATCTGCGCGAAGATGCGCGTCACCTCCTCGGTGACGAGCGTGAGCGGGTGCAGCGAGCCGGCGCCGCGCCACCGGCCGGGCATCGTGAAGTCGAACGAGGCGCGCGGGCCCTCCTCGGCGGCGACGGCCTCCTTGCGCGCCTCGAGCGCCTCGGAGAAGGCGGTGCGGAGGGCGTTGAGCGCCTGGCCGAAGGCGGGCTTGTCGGCGGGCGGGACGTCGCGCAGGCCCTTCATGAGGGCGGTGAGGGAGCCGTTGCGGCCGAGGAAGCGGACGCGGACGGCCTCGACGTCGTCGGGCGTCTTCGCGGCGGCGACGGCGGCGAGCGCGTCGGACTGGAACTGGGGGATGTCTTCGAGGGTCATGGCTAGGAGGCGGGCGTGACGCCCTTGCGGAGGATGAGGTTGCCGTACTTGCGGGTTTCGCCGGTCTGGACGACGAGGAAGGCCTTCTTGGCGCGCTCGTAGAAGGCGTAGCGCTCGAGGCGCTGCATCTTCGCCCAGGCGTAGCCGTGGCGGTCGGCGGCGGCGCGGTAGGAGGCCTCGACGTCGGGGTCGAGCGTGTCGCCGGGGACGGCCTCCATGGTGATCATCGGCGCGTCGGTCCCGTAGGAGTCGAGCTCGAAGAGCGGGAGGATCGCGTCGAGGAGCGCGGCGGCGGGGATGCCGTCGGCGCGGAGGACGACGGCGCCGCCGGCCTTGCCGAAGGTCTCGGCGGGGAAGTGGGCGTCGCCGAGGACCAGCTCGTCGCCGTGTCCCATGCGGGAGAGGGCGGAGAGCAGCTCGGGGGAGACGAGGGGGGAGATGCCTTTGAGCATGGCGGGGCCTTGGGTTGCGTGCGTAGACGGGGGATTATCCCGCAACGCGCGGGCAAAGTCAATCGCGCTTCGCGCGGGCGCGCTACGCGGAGCGGCGTCGCCGCGGGCCGCGGCGACGCCGGACGAGGCCGAGCCGTCGGTGCAGCTCCTCGTCGAGCGCGCGGAGGGTCGGCCGGGGCAGGGCGGCGAGGAGCG
>CAMOEO010000104.1 GCA_946612175.1 uncultured Verrucomicrobiota bacterium | reverse complement strand
GGACGCGGGTGACGAACGGGTCGGGATGGAACTCCGGCTCGTAGCGGGAGGAGCGGCGGGAACGGGAGGGCATGGCGGGAGGGGGAAGAAACGGGAGGTCCGGGAAGAAAGCGGGACGGAGGAAAGGGTACGGAGAGAGCGGGACGGGAGGAATCGGGACGGACGGGAAGAATTGGGGCGGGTGGAAATCGGGAAGAGATGGGCGGTATTCTACGTGATGGCAGCGGGAAATGCAATGAAAATCACACACGGTAGAATCGATGGGAGGATGGTGGGTGAGTCGAGCCTTCCGAGTCGCGGTCGCATGGGCCCATACGGCAGCGATTCGGATTACGAGAGGGGAGGGAACGAGGGCGCGGGGGGAGCAAACGATGCGGGGACGGGAGGCGAAGGGGCGATTTCCGAGGAGGAGAGGAAGGCGGAGAGGTCGGAGAGGAGGCGGGATTCGTCGGCGTAGCGGACGAGCTCCGCGGGGAGGTTCTTGCGGAAGACGGCCCCGTAGCCCTTGGTGAAGATGCGCGTGTCCGCGACGATCACCGCGCCGCGGTCGTTCCGGTGGCGGATGAGCCGCCCGAAGCCCTGCCGGAACCGGATGACCGCGCTCGGCACCGCGTAGTCGAAGAAGGCGCTCCCGCCCCTCGACTCGATCCGTTCGCATCGCGCGTCCACCAGCGGATCCCCCGGCGAGTCGAACGGCAGCTTCGCGATGACCAGGCACCGCAGGGCGTCCCCCACCACGTCGACGCCCTCCCAGAACGAGTCGGTTCCGAGAAGGACCGAGGGACGGTCCGCCTCGCGGAACCGGTGCGTGATCGCCTCCCGCGAGAGGCCCCCGCCCTGGACGAGCAGCCGGATGCCCGCCGCGCGCAGCGCCGGGGTCGCGCGCGCCGCCACGGCCTCCATCATCCGGTAGCTCGTGAAGAGCGCCATCGTCCGCCCGCCCGCGATCGCCGCGATGCGCGCGAGCAGGTCGCCGAGCGCGGCCGGGAACGCGGCGTCCTCCGTCTCGCCGCGCGGTCCGGGCGTCTGGTCGGGCAGGAACATCGGGACGGCGGCCAGGCACTGCCGCGCGTAGTCGAAGGGGGAGCCCATCCGGCTCTCAAGGATCCGCTCGGGCTCGATCCGGTCGAGACCGAGGCGCGCGGAGAGGAACTTCGCGCTGCCGCTCACGCTCATCGTCGCGCTGCAGAGCACGACGGAGTCGACCTTGGCGAAGAGCCCGTCGGCGAGGAACCCCGCCACCTCGACGGGCGCGGCGCGCAGCCCCGCCTCCGCGGCGCCGCGGCGCCCGGGGGAAGCGGGCGCCATCGCGACCCAGTACGCCCAGCCCGCGTCGCTCCCCTCGGCGAGGAAGTCGATGTCGAAGAGCAGGCCCTGCACGGCGGCGTGCGCGGCCTCGAGCCGGCGCGCGGCTTCGGCCGCGCGCGCGGCGAGCCGCATCTCCGACAGGGGGTCGTCCGCCCCGCCGCCCGGGGCGGCGAGGGCGGACGAGGCGAGGACGAGCGCGACGCCGCCCGCCTCGGGCGCGGGGGCGTCCTCGCGCGGGCGGAAGACGAACGAAAGGCGCTCGAGCGCGGCGCCGAGCGCGTAGAGGGCGTCCTGGAACGCCTGCAGCGCGGGGACGGTGGCGAGCCAGGCGGGGGATTCGCGGGTCTCGGGGCGGAGCCGCAGCTGCGCGTCGCCGCGGCGCGGGAGCGCGCCAAGGGCGCGGAACCAGGCGCGGCCGGCGGCGTCGGCGGCGTCGGCGAGGCGGCGCGCCTCGCCGAGGAGCCCGAGCAGGGCCTCCTCCGCGGCGGGGGTGGCCATGCAGCGCTCCTCGAGAAGGAGGCGCTCGAGGTCCGGCAGGAGCCCGGACCCTCCGGCCGCCGCCGCGCCGCCGCGGCGTGCGGGGCGGGCGCGGCGCCCCGCCGCGCGAAGGCGGCGGAGGATCTGGCGCAGGGTGCGCGGCATGGCCTCGCGCGAGAAGTGCTCGGTGGCGGCCTCCTCGAGGTTGTGGGCCTCGTCGAAGACGACCTGGGCGGCCTTCGGGAGCGCGAGCGGCCGATCCTCGGGCTCGGAGAAGAAGACGGCGTGGTTGGTGACGACGATGTCCGCGGCGAGGGCGTCGGCGCGGGCCTTCTGCAGGAAGCAGCGGCTCCACCACGGGCACTTGCGGCCGCGGCAGTCGTCGGCGTTGGAGGCGAGGCGCTCGACGGGGAAGGGAGGGGCGTCGCCGCCGCCGGGGGGCGGGCCGGGGTCGAACTCCGCGAGGTCGCCCGAGACGGTGAGGAACGCCCACGCGACGGCGCGGGCGAGCGCGGGGAGGTCGGCGGGGGAGAGCTCGGCCTCGCGGCGGTCGAGCAGGCGCGCGAGGCGGGAGAGGCAGAGGTAGTTGCCGCGGCCCTTCACGAGGGCGAAGCGGACGGGGGAGCGCACGAGCCCCGCGACGAGGGGCAGGTCCTTGCGGAAGAGCTGGTCCTGGAGGTTCTTGGTGTTGGTGCTCACGACGACGGGGGCGTCGTTGGCGAGCGACCACAGCACCGAGGGGACGAGGTAGGCCATCGTCTTGCCGACGCCGGTGCCGGCCTCGACGACGAGGTGGCGGCCGGAGGAGAACGCCTCGGCGACGTCGCCCGCCATGCGGACCTGCTCCGGGCGGGGCTCGTAGCCGGGCAGCGCCCGCGCGAAGGGGCCGTCGGGCTCGAACCAGCGGCGGACGTCCTCCGCGTCGAGGCGCCGGCACGTGGCGGGGCCCGGCGGGGCGCGGTGGCGCGTCTCGTGGCGGAACGGCGGGAGCGAGCGGAACAGGCCGCCGCCCTCGCCCGGGGCGGGACCGGCGGAGAGGACGAGCGACGCATGCGCGCCGAGGCGGCGGGCGGCGTCGCGCGCGGCGGGGTCGTCGGCGGAGGCGAGCAGCTCGACGACGACCTCCATCGCCTCCGCGGGCAGGAGCGCGGGGAGGTCGTCGAAGGAGGGGAAGGTCGTTGCGTCGGGCATCGTCCCCGCATTCTATCCGCTCCGCCGCCGCACCGCAAGGGGGCACGGGGCGTGCATCCGGTTCCGGCTTTCCCGGCGTCGACCCAGCCGCCGATTTCGCGGCCCGGGGGGCGTCTATGGGGCGGGGATTTCGATCTCGAACGAGACGGGCGGCGTGCGGCCGGAGGCGAGGGCGCAGGGGACGGGCGCGCAGTCGGCGACGGTGACGACGTAGCGCCCGGGGCGCACGGCGCGGACGCCGTCCGCGTCGTAGGTCGCGAACGCCTCGCGCGGCAGCTCGAAGCGCGCGAGCGCCTCGCCGCCGGCGGGGACCTCGACGCGCGCGAAGGCGACGAGCGCGCAGCGCGCGTCGTCCGGGCCGCGGTCGGCCTTCGCGACGTAGACCTGCGAGGTGCAGACGCCGTCGCGGGAGCCGATATTGCGGATCGGGCAGGACAGAGCCTGCCCATCAGGACTGCCCGAAAGCCGGACTTCGCCGAATTCGAAGGTCGTGTAGGAGAGCCCGAAGCCGAAGGGCCAGAGGAACTCCCTCTCGGCGAACTTGTAGGTGCGGCCGGCCATCGCGTAGTCCTCGAAGGGCGGCAGGTCCGCGGTGGACTTCGGCCACGAGATCGGGAGGTGCCCGCTCGGCGCGACGTCGCCGAAGAGCACGTCGGCGACGGCGTTGCCGCCCTCCTCGCCGGGATAGCCGACCCAGAGGATCGCGTCGGCGAGCGTCGGGTCGACCGCGACCGGCGCGCCGCCGAAGAGCAGCAGAACCACGGGGCGGCCCATCTCGCGGAGGCGGCGCAGGAGCTGCTCCTGCGCGAGCGGGAGCTCGATGCGGAGGCGGTCGCCGTTCTGGTCCGAGTCGACCGCGTCGCCCTCCTCGCCCTCGATCGTGCCGTCGATGCCGAGGCAGGCGACGACGACGTCGGCGCCCCAGCTTTCGCCCAGCTGCAGGGCCTGCGGGAGGCGCGTCGGATAGGCGCTCAGCGAGTAGCTCACCTTGATCGCGCCGGGGCCGTCGCTGCGCGCGGCGATCCCCTCGAGGACGGAGACGAGGCGGCTCGAGACGCCATAGTAGTTGCCGAGGAGCGCCTGGAGGCTCGCGGCGAACGGGCCGAGCACGTGGACGTGGCGCGTGCGGGCCGGATCGAGCGGCAGGAGCGGGACGCCGGGCGCGCGGTCCGGCGAGCCGCCGCGCCCCTTGAGCGCGGCGGGCGCGTCGTTCTTGAGCAGCACGATCGACTCGCGCGCGGTGCGGCGCGCGAGGGCGCGGCTCTCGGGCGCGTCGATGTCGGCGGGGCCGGCGCCCTTCCACGGGTCCTCCTCCGGCGGGTCGAAGAGGCCGAGGCGGGCGCGCGTGCGAAACGCGCGGCGCAGCGCGCGGTCGACGTCCGCCTCGTCGAGCAGCCCCTCGCGGACGGCCTGCACGGCGTAGGGGAACGTCTCGCCGCAGTTGAGGTCGCAGCCGGCCTTGATCGCGCGGGCGGCGCTCTCCGCGGGGGACTTGCAGACCTTGTGGTTCGCCCAGAAGTCCTTCACGGCCCAGCAGTCGCTCACGACGTGGCCGTCGAAGCCCCATTCGCCGCGGAGGATGTCCTGCAGCAGCAGCTTGCTGCCGCAGCACGGGTCGCCGTAGGTGCGGTTGTAGGCGCCCATCACGTTCTCGACGCCGGCCTTCACGACGCGCTCGAACTGCGGCAGGTAGCTCTCGCGGAAGTCCTTCTTCGGCGGGCGGGCGTCGAAGACGTGGCGGTCCTTCTCGGGGCCGGAGTGGACGGCGAAGTGCTTGGCGCAGGCGCTCACCGCGAGGTGGTTCTTCGGGTCGGGGCCCTGCATGCCCTCGACGTAGGCGGCGCCCATCTCGCCGGAGAGGAACGGGTCCTCGCCGAGCGTCTCCTGGCCGCGGCCCCAGCGCGGATCGCGGAAGAGGTTCACGTTGGGGGACCAGAACGTGAGGCCGCGGTACTGGTCGCCGTCCCAGCCGGAGCGGCGCGACTCGTTGAACTTCGCGCGGGCCTCGCGGGCGAGGACCTCGCCCTCGGCCTTCGCGAGCGCGCGGTCGAACGTCGCGGCGAGGTTCATCGCCTGGGGGAAGACCGTGGCGTTGCCGTTGCGGCCGACGCCGTGCAGGCCCTCGCTCCACCACGCGTAGGCGGGCAGCCCCAGCCGCGGGATCGCGGGGGCCTCGTGGACGAGCTGGGAGCACTTCTCCTCCAGCGTCATCTTGGAGATCAGTTCGTCGATGCGCGCGTTGCGGCGCGCCCAGAGTTCTTCGTTCGTCATGGGTGGTTCGGGGATTCGGGGGTGGAAGAGGTTGAAGGGGTTGAAGAGGTTGAAGGGGTTGAAGGGGTTGAAGAGGAGGAGGGAGGGGCGGAAGGGGGCGAAGCGCGGCGGAGGCGACGCAGGGGGAGGAGCGCGAGGAGGAGGAGGGCGGCGCAGGGGAAGCCGAAGAGGGCGTCGCCGAAGCGGGCGTAGGGCGGGACGGGACGTTCGGGGAGGACGGGGACGGACTCGACGAAGAAGCCGCCGCCGGCGTCCTCGCCGGACTCGCCCCAGGGGCGGATCACGGCGCAGACGCCGCGGTTGGAGGCGCGGACGAGGGGGAGGCCGTTCTCGATGGCGCGGAAGGCGGCCTCGGCGTGGTGCTGGAGCGCCTCGCAGGAGCCGTCGAACCAGGCGTCGTTGCTGATGGAGACGAGGATGTCCGCGCCGCGCGCGGACGCGCGGGCCGTGGCCGGGACGGTGTCCTCGAAGCAGATGAGAGGGGAAAGCCGCGCCGTGCCGCCGCGGCGGAGCGGGAGGTCGAGCAGGACGGGGCCCTCGCCGGCGGCGCAGGTGACGCCGGCGGGGGCGAGGCGGCGGAGCGCGGGGATCGTCTCGTCGAGCGGGATGAACTCCCCGAACGGGACGAGGTGGCGCTTGACGTAGGGGGCGGAGGCGCCGTCCTCGGAGAAGAGCCAGGCGGCGTTGCGGACCGGCTCGGCCGCGCCGCCGGGGCCGAGGAGCGTGGAGCCGGCGAGGACGGGCGCGCCGAACGCGCGGACGTAGCGGCGCAGGGCGGCCTCGGTGGGGGCGTCGGGGAGGGAGGACCAGAGCGAGGTCTCGGGCCAGAGGATGGCGTCGGGGCGGAGCGAGCCGGCGAGCAGCGAGCGCTCGACGAGGCGGTTGTAGCCCTCCTTCCACTCGCCGTCGTTGCGCTCCGTGAAGATGCAGGGCAGGTCGGGGTCGACCGCGGCGAGCGACGCGGCGGCGGGGGCGGCGCCCCAGGCGGCGCGGAGCGCGCGGGCGTGGCGGGCGCCCCAGCAGAAGGCGGCGAGGAGCAGCGCGAGCGCGAGCGTGAGGTCGAGGTGGCGGCGCGTCGCGCCCGGGGTGCGGCGGACGGCGTCGAAGGCGCGGAGCAGCACGCCGGCGACGGCGTCGGCGAGGAGGGCGACGGCGGCGGAGACGAGGGGCGTGCCGCCGAGCGCGGCGAGCTGGGCGAGGGGGCCGAGGCGGAGCTGGGAGGCGCCGAGCGAATACCAGGCGAAGCCGCCGCCGACCGTGGCGCGGAGCGTCTCGGCGCCCGCCCAGAGGAGGGCGGCGGCGAGCGGGCCGGGAACCTCGCGGCGGAGGGCGCGGCGGCGGAGGCGGGCGAGGTCCTCCTCGGCCTCCTCCTCCTCGGGCGAGCCCTCGCGCGCTGCGACGAAGCGCTCCCGGGCGGCGCGGGCGAGGCGCCGCCCCTCGCGCCACGGCGCCCACCAGGCGCGGGAGAGCGCGGCGCAGGCGAGGGCGGGAAAGAGGGCGCACCAGCCGGCGAGGCCGACGACGCCGAGCAGCACGAGGGGCCAGGGGCCGCCGTTGCGGGAGAGCGGGGCGAACCAGGAGAGGGCGGAGGAAAAGAACGCGAAGCCCCACACCCAGCCGAAGAGGGCGGCGCGGCGCGGGGCGAGGAGGCGGGCGGCGAGAAGCGGCGCGGCGGGGGCGAAGAACGCGATCGAGGCCTGTCCCTCGAACGGGGGGAAGGCCCCGCGCAGGAGGAGCCCGGCCGCGACGGCGGGCAGATACGGCAGCGCGGCGCGCGCGGCGCGGCGCGCGCGGGACCGCGGGGCGGATTCGGGAGGGGCGGCGTTCATCGCGGAAAAGGATAGCAGAAACCATCGCAAGACAAAAGCCCCCGTCGGCGCGCTTCTTTCCGCCGCCGCCCGCCCGCCGGTCGCGCGCCCCCCGCCGGGCGGCGCGCGACCGGCGGGGGCGAAATCCGGAAACGCCGCTTCGGGAGCGGAAAATCGTGGAACGAAAAATTAGGGGTTGATTTTCGGGGGCGCATTTGCTAGCATTTGCCGCGTTTTGCCAATAAAACGCATCCGTACACCATGCCCACCATCAACCAGCTTGTCCGCAAAGGCCGCCAGACGCTCAGCAAGAAGAGCAAGTCTCCGGCCCTGAAGAACTGCCCGCAGCGCCGCGGCGTGTGCCTTCTCGTGAAGACGCAGACGCCGAAGAAGCCGAACTCCGCGCTGCGCAAGGTCTGCCGCGTCCGCCTGACGACCGGCTACGAAGTGACCGCCTACATCGGCGGCGAGGGCCACAACCTGCAGGAGCACAGCGTGGTGCTCGTCCGCGGCGGCCGCGTGGCCGACCTTCCGGGCGTTCGCTACCATGTGGTGCGCGGCGCGCTGGACTGCCTCGGGGTGAACGGCCGCAAGCAGGGCCGCTCGAAGTACGGCATGAAGCACGGCAAGTAGGATAGGAGCGAAACGCCATGTCCAGAAGGAAGAACGGCGCGTCGATGAAGCGCGCGCACGAGGTCGACCCGAAGTACGGCAGCGAGCTGGTCTCGCACATGATCAACCACTTCATGCGCAAGGGCAAGAAGACGACCGCCCGGCGCATCGTGTACGGCGCGCTCGACGAGCTGGCGGGCAAGGTCGAGGGCAAGGAGATCCTGGAGGTCCTCGACGCGTCCGTGAACAACATGAAGCCGCGCGTCGAGGTGAAGAGCCGCCGCGTGGGCGGCGCCTCGTACCAGGTGCCGGTCGAGATCAAGCCCGCGCGCCAGCTGGCGCTGGCGCTGCGCTGGCTCGTCACCTACGCGGCCGGCCGCCGCGGCATGGGCATGCCGAAGGCCGTGGCCGCGGAGCTGCTCGATGCGTACAACAACACGGGCAACGTGGTGAAGAAGCGCGACGACACGCACAAGATGGCGCAGGCCAACCGCGCGTTCGCGCACTACGCGTTCTAGGACGCGATCCCCTTTCCGCCGAGCGGGGCGAGAGCCCGGTGCGGCGGCCGCGCGCCTTCGGGGCGCCGGCATGACGGTTCTTTGACAAGGCAAGAAGCACGAAACCATTTCTCTCCGGAGAAGTATCGCACGTGAGCAACGATCCCAGACAGAACGCCCGGCAGGGCGCGGGCGCGACGGCGGAAGGCCGCACGCACGCGCTTTCCGACGTCCGCAACATCGGGATCATCGCCCACATCGACGCCGGGAAGACCACGGTTTCCGAGCGCATCCTGTACTACGCCGGCGCGATCCACAAGATCGGCGAGGTCCACGAGGGCAACGCCACGATGGACTGGATGGTGCAGGAGCGCGAGAGGGGCATCACCATCACGTCCGCCGCCATCACGTGCGAGTGGATGGGGCGGCAGGTGAACCTCATCGACACGCCCGGCCACGTCGACTTCACCGTCGAGGTGGAGCGGGCGCTGCGCATCCTGGACGGGGCGGTCGGCGTGTTCTGCGCCGTCGCGGGCGTCCAGCCGCAGTCGGAGACCGTCTGGAGGCAGGCCGACCGCTACCGCGTGCCGCGGATCGCGTTCGTCAACAAGATGGACCGGATGGGCGCGGACTTCGGGCGCGTCGTGGAGGAGCTGCGGGGCAAGCTCAAGGCGAACGCCATCCCCCTGCAGCTTCCGATCGGCGCGTCGGAGACGTTCCGCGGCGCGGTGGACCTGATCGGGATGAAGGCCGTGACGTACCGGGACGAGGACCTGGGATCGGAGCCCGTGGTGGCGGAGATCCCGGCGGACCTCGCGGACGCGGCGGCCGCGGCCCGCGAATCGATGATCGAGTCGATCGCGGAGGCCGACGAGGCCTTCGCGGACCTCTATCTCGGCGGCGAGGAAATCAAGGCGGACGACATCCACGCGGCGCTGCGGCGCTGCGTCGTC
>CAMOEO010000103.1 GCA_946612175.1 uncultured Verrucomicrobiota bacterium | reverse complement strand
GGCGGGGTGCGGCCCCCGCCACGCCGACGAGGGCGGAGGCGGCGTCCGCGGCGGTCCACGAGCCGCCGGGCGCGGAGACGCGCGAAAGGTCGCGCCACCAGTTCGTGCCGGCGACGTAGCCCGGGTCGGAGAAGCGGACGTCGAACCAACCGTCGAGCGTCGAGGCGGAGAAGACGCCGTCGGCGGAGTCCTCGGAGCCGGCGGCGTCGACGGCGGAGAAGGCGAACGAATGCGACGAGCCGGGGTCGGTCGAGACGGTCCATTCGAAGACGCCGGGCGCGACGATGCCGGTCCAGGTCTTCACGACGTCGCCGTCGAGCGAAAGCGAGAGCGAGAGGCCGCCCTTGCCGGCGGAGAGGACCTCGACGGAGAGGTCCGCGTAGAGGCGGTCCTCCGCGACCGTGGCGGTCGCCGCGCCGAGGGAGGGCTTGGGGTAGTCGGGCCGGAAGGAGACGCGGTAGAGGTCGCCCGAGGCGTCGTCGCCGTCGTTGCCGGAGGCGCCGTCCCTGCACGCGAGGTTCCAGGTCGTCGCGAAGCGCCAGCCGAGGCCGACGTAGAAGTCGTCGCCGACGCGGGCGAGGGCGCTGGCCTGCTGGGCGGTGCGGAACGTGAAGAGCTTCTCGAACGAGACGCCGTCGAACGACTCCCACACGCTGTTCACGACCGTCCGGTCCGAGGCGTCGAACTCCGCCGCGAGGACGTCCACGACCTCGCCGCCGCGGCCCATGGCGTGGCGGTGGATGCAGAACGGCGTCGCGCCGCCGAGGTCGACCTTCGCGGCCTTGACGTGGTGGTCGACGTTCTCCGCGGTGAAGAGGCACCAGGGCCGGGGGCTGTCCACCGACGAGGGGCCGAGGAGGTAGAGGACGCGCCCCTTGAACGGCGTCGTGTTCGCCGGGGCGACGTACGTGCCGGAGACGGCGGAGCGGTCCGCCGCCGTCACGCCCGGCGCGAACTCGCTCCACGGGCGCTCCTCGCAGCGGAAGACGCCGGCGGTCGCGTCGAAGCGCCACTCCTCGAACGCGTTGATCTCGGGGGCGGACGTGGGGCTGTAGTTGAGCGTCGTGCAGAAGAGGTCGTCCTCGAACGGCAGGAACGCGTAGAACCGGCGGTAGTAGGAGGTGTAGGAGGAATCGGACGCCTTGAACTGCCGGTACGCGATCCCGAGCCCCGGCGTCGCGTTGGCCATCGTCCCGTCGCTCCCCTCCGGCCCGTAGGCGATGCCGTAGCCCGCGGTGAAGACGTTGCCCTTCCAGCAGCACAGGTCCCAGGTGTGGATGGCGAAGCCCTGGTTGTCGATGTTGCCGAAGGTCCCGGCGGGGAAGTCGCCGCGCGGGATGATGTCCTTGAAGCAGCGCCAGGTGCCGTCCGGGTCGCGGCGGAAGAGCGCGCCCCAGTTCGGGCCGTCCTCGTGCTGGTCGGTGACCGGGGCGTAGAGGTGGCCGGTGGAGGCCTCGCGGAAGTAGTCGAAGCGCTCGCTCCCCGCCTGGTATTCCCGGACGAAGGCGCCGGTCTGCGGATCGACCGAAAAAATCGGGGCGTAGCCGGTGTTGGGGTCCCAGCAGCCGCCGGAGACGTAGAGCCGGCCGCGGTGGGGGACGATCGACGTCATCGCGCGGGAACGGGCGTCGTTGGCGCTCGTCGAGGCCCAGCGGGACTTGTTCGGGTTGCAGAGCAGCTCCATCGACCCGGTGAGGTCGGGGACGTCCGCGGCGGCGGGGGCCGCGGCGGCGAGCGCGAGGGCGGCGAGGAGGAGGGTCGCGTGCGGTCGCACCATCAGGGACCTCCTTTCCGGGGCGGGGGGAGCGGGAAGGCGCGGATCTCGAGGGGCGCGAGGGTGAACGACTCGGTCCTGCCGCCGGGGAGGCGGACGGTCGCCGCGCGGGGCTCCGCGCAGTCGAGGTTCATCACGTAGGCCGTGTCGGGGTAGGCCGCGTAGAAGAGGAACCGGCGGCCGTCCTTGGCCGGATCCGGGTCGGTGGGGACGAGCGTGACGCGCTGCGGGACTTCGTCGGCGAGGGCCCGCACGAGCGCCGTCCAGAGGCGCCCCGCGTGCTGCGTGGCGGCCGGGAAGTCGCGCGAGAGCATGAGGTAGAACCATCCCCGGCCGACGCGGCGGCGGACGACGAGCGGCCGGCCCGCGACGGAGACGACGGTCTCGAGCGGCGGGTCGCCGGCGCCGGCCGCGTCCGCGACGTCGACGAGGCGGCAGCGCCCGCCGAGCCAGACGCCCTCCTTGCGGGGCCGGCCCCCGGCGGCGGGATGGCCGTAGACGGGGAGCCCCTTCGGGCTTCCGGGGCCGTTGTCGAAGAAGCCGTCGGCCTCGGAGAAGCCCGTGAAGCGCAGCCCGGGGAAGACGGGCGCGAGGTCGGAGACGGCGTAGTCGGTGAAGTTGCGGTCGTTGCGCGCGAGCAGCTGCGGGGCGCACATCACGAGCGTGCCGCCGCGCTCCATCCAGCGGCGCAGGACGCGGGCGGCCGGCCTCTTCATCGTGTTCCAGCCGCCGAAGACGAGGAGGCGGTAGCGCGCGAGGTCCGAGAGGCGGGACTGGTCGTCCACCTGCACGACGTCGACCTGGCCGCAGGGCGTGCCGGAGACGCCGGGCGTGCCGCAGGCGGAGAAGACGGCGGCCCGGGCGAGGCCCCAGTTCTCCTCGGGCAGGGAGCCGTCCCAGACGTTGACCTTGCGCCCGAGGCCCTCGCAGAAGTCCTCCGCGTGCTCGACGCGGTTGGAGTGCTGCGCCCAGGGGGTGGTCGGGCGGCCGATGTAGCCGTCGTTGCAGCCGAGGACGAGGGCGATCGAGGTGTCGGGCGTGCCCTTCGCGCGGGGGTGCTCCTTCTGCCAGAGGTGGACCTTGCGGACGGTCTCGCGGTAGCGGCGCGGCGCGTCCTCGTCGTAGGTGTAGCCCCTCTGGCGACGGTCCTCCGGGACGCCGGCGGTGTGGGGGTTGGCCTGCGTGCCGGAGGAGCCGGACTCGAGGCACATGAGCGACGTGCCGAGGATCCAGAGCGCCTTCATGCCGGCCTCGAGCGAGGCGTACTTGAGGTCGGACTCGTAGGGGATGCCGAAGGTCTGCCACTCGTGCGCGAGCCAGCCGCACCACCACTCGGGCCCCCAGCGGCGGGCGGCGCCGCGCGCCTCGCTCTGGGCGTAGACGACGTCGGCGCAGCCGACGGCGTAGAGCTCGTTGCACACGTAGTCGGCCCCGCCCTCCAGCTCGTAGCCCGAGAAGGCGGCGCCGGAGGTGGTGAAGAAGAACGGGTCCTGCCCTGGCGCGCCGCGCGCCAGGCCGCGCTGCATGGGGTGCATGAACCGGCAGACGAACCACTCGCGCGCGGTGTCCAGGTCGGCGTCCATCGGGCCCTTCATCTCGCGCGGGGCGCCGTAGAGGAACCCGGTGCGCTCGCCGACGTTGTTGCCGAGGTAGCGCGGGCCCCACGCCTGTTTGATGCGGTCGCGGTCCTCGGCCGAGAGCGCGCCCTGGTAGATCGTCATCGCGCGGATGCCGAGCCTCTCCGCCTGCTCGAGGAAGTCGGGCATGGCCTCGTTGTTCGCGTTCTCCGGCAGGAGCTGCGGCGCGGCGCTCCAGCGCACGTAGAGGTTCGCCAGGTCGTTCGTCACCATCTCGTGGCGCTCGCGGCCGGGGCCGTAGGAGACCATCCCGATCGCGACCTGCTCGTTCGGGAAGGGCTTGCCGATGGGGTTCGGGTTGAAGCGCACGACGAGGTTCGTCGCGAACGAGAAGCCGTCGCGCGCCCGCACCTCCGCCTTCACGCGGAAGGGCCGGCGGTCCTTCGAGGGCGGGTAGCGGCGGTGGAAGAAGGGCAGCGCCGTCGTCACGCTCCAGAGGCCGTCCCCGCGCCCGGCGTCGGGATGCGGGAACGTGTAGGTGACGCTCTCGACGAGGTTCGTGAAGCGCTCGGGCCACGAGACGAACCAGCAGCGGTTGGCGGCGTCGCCCTCGACCGTGAACTCGATCTTGCGCAGCTCCGCCCGGCGGACGAGCTTCGCGAACCCGGGGCCCGACGCGGAGACGACCGTGCCCTTCTCCGCCGCGAGGATGCGCGCGGGGCGCGAGGCGCCGAGGCCGAGCACGCCCCCGCCGGTCTTGCGCAGCGTCGTGCCCGGGCCCCAGACGACGGACGAGAGGTCGGCGAGGCGGCCCTTCGCGACGTCGATCTCGACCGTGGCGTTGGTCTGGACGAAGACCGACGCGCCGGTCCAGGACGAATCGCCGCCGATCGCGATGCGCCCGCCCTCGACGAGCACGCCGACGGCGGAGCCGCCCGCGCGGCCCGCCAGGTCGCCGCCGATCGCCGTCTCGGACCCCTCGGCGAGCGTGAACGCGACGCCGCCCTCGCTTCCGCCCTCGAAGACGAACCCGCGCGGCAGTTCGAGCCGGCCCCGGTTCGCGACGGGGACCCGGACGCGGAAGGCGTGCGCCCAGGTGCGCGCGCCGAGCTTCGCGACGGCGCCGGGCGCGATCTCGAAGGCGGCGTTGAAGAGCGTCACGTCCGCGCCGGTGGCGTCCAGCGTCCCGCCGGGCAGGATCCGGACGGTGCGGCCGCGGGCGTCGCTCGCGCCCGGCATGAAGAACGAGCCGGGCAGGAAGCGCAGCGTCGCGCCGCCGCCGATCTCGATCAGGCCGCCGTGGATCGGCCAGCGGCCGGCCACCTCGAGCGTGCCGTTCGCGAGGAAGAGGTCGCGCGCGTTCCACGAGCCGATGGACCAGTCGCCGACCGTGCCCGTCCGCCCGCCGAGGTCGAAGCGGAACGTCTGCTCGCCGAAGAGGCGGTCCCCGGCGCCCGGGACGCGCCCGGCGGGCGCGCCGTCGGGCGTCCCGAGCGCCCAGTTGGCCGGGTCGTGCCACGCGCCCCATTCCTTCTCGGGGACGCGCCACGCGAGCGTTTCGCCGCGCGCGGGGGCGCCCGCGAACGGGAGAACCGCCGCGAGTGCGCCGGCGGCGAAACGGCGGAGGGACGGGAGGGGGGGCATTGCAACGGGAATTATCCACCCGGAACCGATTCCGTGGGAATGCCGGATCGTGCAACCATATGGGCCGGATCGTGCAAAAAACGCTTGCCGGAAACGGCGTTCCGTGGCAGAATGGGGCGGCATGGAAACGAGAAACGGAAGGGCGGGCGGAGGCGCGCGGGAGGCGCGGCTGCTGCGGATCGGCGTCTGGGCGAACCAGCGGCGCCGCTGGGGACGCGACCTCATCGCGGGCGCGTTCCGCCACGCGAACCGCGAGGGCCGGTGCGAGATCCGCTTCTTCGACGAGGAGGACGGGGACGCCGCCGTGCGCGCGCTGCGCCGGTGGCGGCCGGACGGGCTCGTGCTGAGCGGGGACGTCCCCGCGATGCTGCGCACGCCGAACCGCCTCCCGTGCCCCGCCGCGCTCGTGAACGTCCCGGCGCGGACCGTCGCCGGGCGCGTCGTGGCGGAGCTGTGGCTCGACGACGACGCGATCGCGCGCGGCGTCGCCGAGCGGTTTCTGCGGCGCGGGCTCCGCTCGTTCGCGTGGGTCGGCTCGCCGAAGGAGACGACGGACGACTACTCCGCGCGGCGGCGCCGCGGGTTCGTGGCGCGGCTGCGCGAGGCGGGCGCGGAATGCGCCGCCTTCGCCGGCCGCCGCCGCGGTTCGCTCGAGGCGTGGCTCGCGGCGCTGCCGAAGCCGTGCGGGCTGATGGCGTGCGACGACATGCGCGGCAAGGAGGTGCTGGACGCCTGCCGGCGCGCCGGCGTCCGCGTCCCGGAGCAGGCCGCCGTCGTGTCGGTGGACGACGACACGTTCTTCTGCGAGACGTGCGAGCCGCCGCTCTCGAGCGTCCGCCCCGACCACGAGACGGCGGGCTTCCTCGCGGCGCAGCGCCTGTGCGGGGCGATCGCCGCGGGGCGCTTCCCGGACGAGCCGCCCGTGCTCGCCTACGGGGCGGCGGGCTTCCTCGAGCGCGCCTCCTCGACGGACTGGCGCGGCGCGGCGCGCCTCGTCTCTTCGGCGCGCGCGTGGATCGACGCGCACGCCCGCGACGGCCGTCCGATCCGCGCCGCGGACGTCGCCGCCGCGCTCAACGTCTCCGTGCGCCTCCTGCACCTGCGCTTCCGCGAGGCGGCCGGCGGCACGCTGCGCGAGGCGGTCGAGGAGGCGCGCCTCGCGGCGGTGTGCGAGCGGCTGCGGGCCTCCGACGACCCGGTCGACGCCGTGGCGGCCGAATGCGGCTTCGCCTCGGTCTCTCACCTCGCGGCGGCGTTCCGCCGCCGCTTCGGCCTCACGATGGCCCGCTGGCGCGCGCGACACCGCGCCGGCGCCCGGGGGTGACGCGGCGGCGCGGAATCGCTTGCCCCGGAGGCCCGTGTCGGGTATACTTGACGCCGTTTTCCACCCCATCGCCGCATCCCATGAACATCGTCTGCCTCGACGTCGAGGGCGTCCTCGTCCCCGAAATCTGGATCGCCTTCTCCGAAGCCTCCGGAATCCCCGAGCTGCGCCGCACCACCCGGGACGAGCCCGACTACGACAAGCTCATGCGCTTCCGCCTCGGCATCCTCGACGAGCACGGGCTCGGACTGCCGCAGATCCGCGAGGTCATCGCGCGGATCGAGCCGCTGCCCGGCGCCCGCGCGTTCCTCGACGAGCTCCGCTCCTTCGCGCAGGTCGTCCTCCTGAGCGACACCTTCGAGCAGTTCGCGGCGCCCCTCATGGAGAAGCTCGGCCGGCCCACCCTGCTCTGCAACACGCTGGAGGTGGCGCCCGACGGCCGCATCGCGGGCTACCGCATGCGCGTCGCGCAGTCCAAGCTCGCCACCGTCCGCGCGCTGCAGTCCATCGGCTACGACACCATCGCCGCCGGCGACAGCCACAACGACCTGGCGATGATCCGCGCCTCCAAGGCGGGCTTCCTCTTCCGCTCCACCGACGCCATCAAGGCCGCCAACCCCGACCTGCCCGCGTTCGAGTCCTACGCCGACCTCCTCGCCGCGATTCGCGCGGCGCTCTGACCCCGCCACCGTCCACCCCCTCCCCTCCCCCATGCACATCCTCGTCACCGGCGGCGCCGGCTACATCGGCAGCCACACCTGCGTCGCGGCCTACGCCGCGGGCCACACGCTCACGATCCTCGACAACCTCTCCAACAGCTCGCCCGAGTCGCTGAACCGCATCGAGCGGATCTCCGGCCGCCGGCCGCGCCTCGTCGTGGGCGACATCGGCGACCGCGCGGTCGTCCGCAGCGTCCTCGATTCGGAGCGCTTCGACGCCGTGATCCACTTCGCCGGCTACAAGGCCGTCGGCGAGTCGGTGGCGAAGCCCTGGGAGTACTACCAGAACAACGTGGCGGGGACGCTCGTGCTCCTCGACGAGCTGCGCCGCCACGAGGTCCGCAACTTCATCTTCTCCTCCTCCGCGACGGTCTACGGCAACCCCGACCCGGCGAACCTCCCGCTCAAGGAGACCGCCCCGCTCGCGGCGGTGAACCCCTACGGCGCGACGAAGCTCTGGCTCGAGGAGATCATGCGGGCGATGTCCGCCGCCGACCCCGCGTGGCACTTCCTGCTGCTGCGCTACTTCAACCCCGTCGGCGCGCACGAGAGCGGGCTCATGGGAGAGGATCCCGCGGGCATCCCGAACAACCTGATGCCCTACATCACGCAGGTCGCGGTCGGCCGCCTGAAGGAGCTCACAATCTTCGGCAACGACTACCCGACCCCCGACGGCACCTGCATCCGCGACTACATCCACGTGTGCGACCTGGCGGAGGGCCACGTCGCCGCGCTCGCGAAGGTGGCCGACCTGCCCGGCTGCACCGCCGTGAACCTCGGCTCCGGCTCGGGCGTCTCCGTCGCGCAGCTCGTCGCCTCGTTCGAGAAGGCGATCGGCCGGCCGCTCCCGCACAAGTTCGGCCCGCGCCGCCCCGGCGACGCCGCCGCGTGCTACGCCGACGCCTCGAAGGCGCTCGAGCTGCTCGGCTGGAAGACCCGGCGCGACTCCGACGCGATGTGCCGCGACGCCTGGAACTGGCAGTCCAGGAACCCCAACGGCTACAAGGGCGCCTAGCCCCGCCCCGCCCCCATGAACGACGACGACTTCGTCCCCCAGTGGATCATCGAGCGCAAGCGCGACGGCGCCGCGCTCGACGAGGCCGACATCCGCGAATGGATCGCCCGCTACGCCGACGGGCGGCTCCCCGACTACCAGATGGCCGCGCTCGCGATGGCGATCTACTTCCGGGGCATGACGCCCGCCGAGACGCTCGCCCTCACCGACGCGATGATGCGCTCCGGCGACACGCTCTCCTGGGACGGCCTCTCGCGCCCCACCGCCGACAAGCACTCCACCGGCGGCATCGGCGACAAGCTCTCCATCCCGCTCGCCCCCCTCGTCGCCTCGTGCGGCGTCGCCGTCCCGATGATCTCCGGGCGCGGCCTCGGCATCACCGGCGGCACGCTCGACAAGCTCGAGTCGATCCCCGGCTACGACACGCGCCTCGACAACGCCCGCTTCCGCGAGGTCGTGGACCGCGTCGGCTGCTCGATCATCGGCCAGACCGACCGCCTCGCCCCCGCCGACCGCAAGCTGTACGCGCTGCGCGACGTGACGGGCACCGTCCCCTCCATCCCCCTCATCACCGCGAGCATCCTCTCCAAGAAGCTCGCCGAGGGCGCCGCGACGCTCGTCTTCGACGTGAAGTGCGGCGCGGGCGCGTTCATGAAGACGCCCGCCGACGCCCGCGCCCTCGCCGACTCGCTCCTCGCCGTCGCCCGCGGCGCGGGACGCCGCGCCGAGGCGCTGGTGACCGCGATGGACCAGCCGATCGGCCGCGCCGCCGGCAACGCGCTGGAGATCGCCGAGTCCGTCGAGCTGCTGCGCGGCGGCGGCCCCGCCGACGCCCGCGAGCTGACGCTGCGCCTCGCCGTCCCGATGCTGACGCTCTCCGGCGCCGCGCCCGACGGCGCCGCCGCGCGCGCCCTCCTGGAGGCGAAGCTCTCCTCCGGCGCCGCGCTCGAGACGTTCGCCCGCATGGTCGAGGCGCAGGGCGGCGACGCCCGCGTGGCGGAGGCCCCGGCGAAGGTCCTCCCGCAGGCGCCCGCGATCCTCGACGTCCCCGCGCCACGCGCCGGCTTCGTCGCGCGCGCCGACGCCGACGGCATCGGCCGCGCCGTCCTGCTCCTGGGCGGCGGGCGCCGCGCCGTCACGGACGCGATCGACCCCTCGGTCGGCGTCTCCGGCCTGCGCAAGGCCGGCGAGGCGGTCGCGGCGGGGGAGCCCCTGCTCCGCCT
>CAMOEO010000102.1 GCA_946612175.1 uncultured Verrucomicrobiota bacterium | reverse complement strand
TCGCCGTCCTTTCGCAGCCCCCTCGCCGCCCTCTCGCAGCCCCCTCGCCGTCCTTGGTTACTCGCTCACCGCCGCCCCCGCTGATCCTCGCCCCCGCTTCATTCCCTGCATCCTTCCCCCCCCCTTCAACCTTTCCCCCCTGCAACTCTTTCAACTTCTTCAACCTCGCCCCCCCTCCTCCAACCATGAACCGATCCCCCCTCTGGCTCGCGCGCCGCGAGCGCCTCATGAAATGGTGGGCCCCCGCCCGCTTCGGACTCTTCTACCACTACGGCCTCTTCACCGGCGGCGGTTGCTCCGTCCGCGAGAGCGCCGGCTATCCCGGCACGGCTCTCAAGTACCCGACCGCGGAGGCGTTCGACGCCGCCACGCCCGCCCCAGAGGTCGTCGCTGCCAACCTCTGCGACGCCGCCGTGCGCGCCGGCGCACGCTACGTCATCCTCACCGCGCTGCACTCCGGCGAGTCGATGTGCGTGCTCTTCCCGACGCACAACCCGGCCTACAACTACAAGACGCGCAAGGATTACGTCGGCGCGTTCCTCGACGCGGCCCACGCGCGCGGCCTCAAGGCCGAGCTCTACTTCCCGATGGGCCTCGGCGAATGGGACGTCGTCGACCCGCCGATGCTCGCCGAGGGCGCGCGCGACGTCCCCGGCTACTTCGCCGCGTTCCGCGACCTGCTGCGCGAGATGCACGAGCGCTACGGAGACCGCATCGACGGCTTCTGGCTCGACGGCCGCCCCGACAACGAGCACCGCGCCGCGCTGCCCGGCTTCGTGAAGACGCTCTGGCCCGAGGCGATCCTCACCAGCAACGGCGACGGCGAGCTCTGGGTCGACGAGATGGACGTCGGCACGAGCGAGGAGTACGAGGAGGAGCCCTCCCCGCCCTACAACCGCTGGAGCGCCTACCGCCGCAACGGCCGCTGGGGCTCCACGCCGCCGCGCCGCGACTTCAACGAGGACATCCCCCACGTCGGCAAGGGCTACTACTGGTGGTGGGGCGGCGAGGGCTCGACCGACGAGCGCTACACCTCCGACCGCTTCTTCCTCCTGCGCCAGATGGTCGCCTGCGTCGGCCAGCGCGGGATGTGGAACTTCGCGCCCGGCATCGCCCCGCTCGTCGACGGCTCCATGCCCGCCGAGATCCAGCCCTCGCTCGACGCCATCCGCGACTTCCTCGCGTGGGGCTCCGAGGCCGTGTTCGGGACGCAGGGCGGCGAGCGATCCGTCCTCACGCCGGGCTACTTCGACCACCACAACAGCATCGGCTGGGCGGGCGTCTCGCACCCGTTCGGCCGCGAGGACAAACTCTACGCGATGGTCACGCAGGCGCCCACCAAGGGCTTCGCGCTCTTCGAGAGCGACGGCTACGTCCCGAAGAAGATCAGCGATCTGCGCACCGGCGCCGAGCTGCCGTTCGCGATGTGGGGCTCCGGCCCCTACCTCGAGGGCGTCGACTGGTCCGACGTCGACCGCTACGGCGTCAAGGTCCTCGTCTTCGAGTTCTAGCCGCGGCCCCGCCCTTCCCCCGCCCCTTCCCCACCCCAACACCCCGCCACACACCATGATCCCCGTCGCCATCCACCTCACCCAGCGCGATTCCGCGAACCTCGTCAAGCGGCAGAGGCCCTCTGCCTTCACCGACCGCGAAGCCTGGGCCGAGAACGACCTCGTCTGCATCGAGGACGACTTCGAGTACCAGACCCTCCAGGGCTTCGGAGGCGCGCTCACCGAGTCCGCCGCCGTCACCTGGGCGAAGCTCCCGCCCGCGCAGCGCCGCAAGGCCGCCGAGCTCTGCTTCGACCCGCGGAAGGGCCTCGGCTACACGCTCGCCCGCATCCACATGAACAGCTGCGACTTCTCGCTCGGCAACTGGTCCTGCGACGACACGCCCGGCGACGTCGCGCTGAAGGACTTCTCCGTCGCGCACTACCGCGAGGCGATCCTCCCGCTCCTTGCCGCCGCGACGAAGGCCGCGGGCCGCCCGCTCTGGCTCCTCGCCTCGCCCTGGAGCCCGCCCGCATGGATGAAGTCCAACGGGCGGATGAACGAGGGCGGCACGCTCCTGCCCGAATGCCGCGAGGCGTGGGCGCTCTTCTTCGCGAAGTTCGCGAAGGCGATGGCCCGCGAGGGCTTCCCGCTCTCCGCCTTCACCGTGCAGAACGAGGAGAAGGCCCGCCAGACGTGGGACTCCTGCGTCTGGAGCGCCGAGGAGACGCGCGACTTCGTCCGCGACCACCTCGGCCCGGCGCTGGCGAAGGCCGGCCTCGCGAAGAAGATCGGCCTGTACTTCTGGGACCACAACAAGGAGCGCACGCTCGAGCGGGCCCGCGCCCTGCTCGGCGACCCCGCCGCCGCGGCGCGGGTCGCCGGCATCGCCGTGCACTGGTATTCGGGCGACCACTTCGAGCAGCTGCGCATGTTCAAGGAGCGCTGGCCGGGCAAGGACATCCTCTTCTCCGAGTGCTGCTGCGGCATCCACGAGCGGACCGAGTCCGACCGCTGGCGCCAGGCGGAGCTCTACGCCCACGACATCATCGGCAACCTCGAGGCCGGCATGTCCCGCTGGATCGACTGGAACGTCCTGCTCGACGCGCAGGGCGGCCCGAACCACGTCGGCAACTTCTGCGCCGCGCCGCTCCGCGCCGACGAATCGGGCCGGCGCCTCGTCGTCCGACCGACCTGGCACTACATCGCCCACCTCTCGCGCTTCCTCCGCCCCGGCGCCGTCCGCCTCGGCTGCAGCCGCTGGACCTCCGACGTCGAGGCCGTCGCCGCGCGCAACGCCGACGGCACCTTCGCCGCGGTCCTGCTCAACCGCACCGACCGTCCGCTCCGCCCGCGCCTCCGCTTCCGCGGCCTGCTCGCGCCCGTCGACCTCCCCGCGCACTCGATCGCCACCTGCGTCTGGTAGGCCCCCGCCCCCGACTCCGGAACCGGAGGCGGAGAAGCGCCGCCGGCGCGATTTTTCGTTTGTCTCGCGCCGGGGAAACGGGTATAATCGCGCGCGCCTTGCATCCACTCCGCCCCGCTCTCGCGCGAGGCCCGCGGACGCCTCGCACGAGGGCCATCCCCCCTCGGTCCACTTCCACCCTGCGCACGCGCGGGGCCCGTACGCATCCCCAGCATGAACACCGTCTACCATCGCATCGACTCCAGCTCCGGCAGCGTCGTCTCCCTCCGCGCCTCCGGCGTCTCCTACCACGAGCTGGCCGAGGTCTCCTCCCGCGGCGTGACGTCGCTCGCCCAGGTCATCAAGATCGACGGGGAGAACGTCTCCCTCCAGGTCTTCGCCGGCGCCCGCGGCATCGCGACCGACGCCCGCGTCCGCTTCCTCGGCCGCCCGATGCAGGTCTCCTTCTCCGACGACCTGCTCGGCCGCGTCTTCGACGGCGGCGGCAACCCGCGCGACAACGGCCCCGCCCTCCGCGACAACCCCGTCGACATCGGCGGCCCGTCCGTCAATCCCGCCAAGCGCATCGTCCCGCGCAACATGGTGCGCACGAACATCCCGATGATCGACGTGTTCAACTCGCTCGTCGAGTCGCAGAAGCTCCCGATCTTCGCCAAGTCCGGCGAGCCCTACAACGAGCTGCTCGCGCGCATCGCGCTGCAGGCCGAGACGGACGTCATCATCCTCGGCGGCATGGGCCTCAAGAACGACGACTACCTCTACTTCCGCGACACGCTCGACCGGTCCGGCGCGCTCTCCCGCACCGTGATGTTCGTCCACACCGCCGCGGACCCCGTCGTCGAGTGCATGCTCGTCCCCGACCTCTCGCTCGCCGTCGCGGAGCAGTTCGCGATCGCCGGACGGAAGGTGCTGGTCCTGCTCACGGACATGACGAGCTTCTCCGACGCCCTCAAGGAGGTCGCGATCACGATGGAGCAGATCCCGTCCAACCGCGGCTACCCCGGCGACCTCTACTCGCAGCTCGCCGCGCGCTACGAGAAGGCGGTCGACTTCGAGGGCGCGGGCTCGATCACGATCCTCGCGGTGACGACGATGCCCGGCGGCGACGTGACGCACCCCGTCCCGGACAACACCGGCTACATCACCGAGGGCCAGTTCTACCTCGAGGGCGGGCGCATCGAGCCGTTCGGCTCCCTCTCCCGCCTCAAGCAGCAGGTCAACAAGAACACCCGCCCCGACCACCGCGTCATCATGGACACGATGATCCAGCTCTTCGCGCAGTACCGCTCGACGCTCGAGAAGCAGTCGATGGGCTTCCGGATGAGCGCGTGGGACGAGAAGCTCCTCAAGTACGGCCGCCGCTTCGAGAAGGAGATGATGGACATCTCGGTGAACATCCCCCTCGAGAAGGCGCTCGACCTCGGGTGGGAGATCCTCGCGGACTGCTTCGATCCCTCCGAGACCGGCATCCGCACCGAGGTCGTCGAGAAGTTCTGGCCGAAGAAGTAACGCCGCGCCATGGCCAAGGTCAAGCTCACCAAAACCGAACTCAAGGCGCAGAAGGACGCCCTCGCCCGCTACCGGCGGTTCCTGCCGATGCTGCAGCTCAAGAAGTCGCAGCTCCAGGCGGAGCTCGGCGGCATGCGCGCCCGCGCGGAGGAGCTCGCCCGCCGCGAGGACGAGCTGCTCGAGGGCGCGAAGCCCTGGATCGGCCTGCTCGCCGACGCCGGCGTGCCCGTCCCCGTCGAGCTGGAGCGCGTCCGCACGCACGCCGGAAACATCGCCGGCGTCGAGATCCCCGTCTACGACGGCGTCGACCTGCGCCGCGCCGAAGTCGACCTCTTCGCCACGCCCGAGTGGGTGGACGACGCCGCCGCGGCCGCCTCGTCGCTCATCGGCATCCGCGCCGAGCGCGAAGTCGCCGCCGAGCAGGTCCGCCTCGTCGCCGAGGAGCTGCGCACCACGTCGCAGCGCGTGAACCTCTTCGAGAAGGTCAAGATCCCCGAGTGCGTCGAGAACATCCGCGTCATCAACGTCGCCCTCGGCGACGAGCAGACCTCCTCCGTCGCCCGCGGCAAGATTGCCAAGGGCCGCCAGGCCCGGCTCGCCCCCGACACGAAGGAGGCGGCGTCATTATACTCTGCGGCTGCTGTGGAGGAGGAGCCATGATCGTCCCGATGAAGCGCGTCTTCGTCCTCTGCCTGGACGCCGACCGCGAGGCCGCGCTGAAGCGCCTCGCCACGCTCGGCGCCGTCCAGGTCGAACGCGAGGTCGCAGACTCCCCCGCCATCGCCGCCGCCGGCGCCGGCGTCGCCGCCGCAGAGACCGCGCGCGACGCCCTTCGCGAGGCCGCCGCGAACGACGACCCCTACGGCCTGGCGATCCGCCGCGCCCGCCCCGAGGACTCCGACGACCCGGCGGTGCGCCACGTCCTCTCCGTCGTCGGCGCGTGGATCGACGCGCGCGACGAGCGCAAGGCGCTCGAGGCGACGCTCGCACGCTTCGCGCCGTGGGGCGACTTCGACCCCGCCGCGGCGCGCGCCCTCGCCGCGAAGGGCGTCCCCGTCTCGCTCTTCTCCGTCCCCGCGGACTTCGACTTTTCCGCCTTCCCCGCGGGCGCCGCGCTGCAGGTTCTCTCGCGGACCAAGGAGCATGTCTACGGCGCCCTCGTCGGCGCCCCGCTCCCCGAGGGCGTCGCCCCCGCGCCGCTCCCCGAGGAGCCGCTCTCCGCGACGCGCCGCCGCATCGCCGACGCAAAGGCGCGTATGCGCATGGCCGCCGGCACGCTCCGCACGCTTTCGCGCGAGAAGGGCGCCGTCCTCGCCTCCGCCGAGCGCTTCGCCGGGCGCCGCGAATGGGCTTTCGCCGCGGAGAACCTCCGCGCCGCGGGACCCGTCGCCCACCTCGCGGGCTGGTGCCCCGAGGACGCGCTCCCGGCGCTGCTCGCCGCCGCGCGCGAGGAGGGCTGGGGCGTCGCCCACCGCGACCCGGAGCCCGAGGAGGACCCGCCCGTCCTGCTCCGAACGCCGCGGCTCTTCCGCCCGATCGGCGCGCTCTTCCAGATGCTCGGCATCCTTCCCGGCTACCGCGAGGACGACGTGAGCGTCGTCTTCTACTCCTTCTTCACGCTGTTCTTCGCGATGCTCGTGGGCGACGCCGGCTACGGCGCGCTCCTGCTCGTCGCCGCGCTGCTCGTGCGCCGCGCCTTCCGCCGCCGCCCCCAGCCCCCCTCCGAGCTCGCCGCCTCCGGCCTGACGCTGCTGTTCGTCTTCGGCGGCGCCACGCTCCTCTGGGGCGTCCTCACGGGCACCTACTTCGGGATGCCGTCCGAATGGCTCCCCGGGTTCCTGAAGAGCGACCTCCCCACCGCGCGCTGGCTCGGCGACCAGTCCAACATCATGCACCTCTGCTTCGCCATCGGCTTCGTGCACCTGGCGATCGCGCGCGTCTGGAACATCGTCCAGCTCTGGCCCGACACCCGCTGGCTCTCGCAGCTGGGCTGGCTGGGCGTCCTGTACGGGATGTACAACCTGGTCTGCTCGATCGTCGTCGAGGGCTTCGTCTTCCCCGCGCACGCCGCCTGGGCGATGGGCGCCTCGGTCGTCCTCATCCTGCTCTTCACCTACAAGAGGAGCGAGCTGAAGGCCAACATCGTCCCGCTCTGCATGACGCCGCTCAACGTCGTCTCCTCGATGGGCGACATCATCTCCTACGTCCGCCTCTTCGCCGTCGGCCTCGCCTCCGTGAAGATCGCCGAGACGTTCGACACGATGGCCGCGGGGCTCCCGCTCCCCCTCTGGGCCAAGATCCCCTGCATGGTGCTGATCCTCCTGCTCGGCCACACCCTCAACCTCGCCATGGGCGGCCTCTCCATCCTCGTGCACGCCGTCCGCCTCAACACGCTGGAGTTCTCCTCCGCAAAGGGCATCACCTGGTCGGGCAGCGAATACGCGCCCTTCCGGCAGTGCAAGGAGTGATCCCCCTCCCACTCTCTTCAACCCCTTCAACCCCTTCAACCCCTTCAACCCCTTCAACCCCTTCAACCCCTTCAAACCACCAACCCAAAGGACATCCCATGCAAATCGATCCCGCCCTCTGCATCGCCGGCGCCATCGGCGTCGTCGGACTCAGCGCCGCCGGCTCCGCCATCGGCATCGGCAAGGCCGCCTGCGCCACCATCGGCGCATGGAAGAAGTGCTACGCGCAGAACAAGCCCGCCCCCTACACGCTCTTCACCTTCGTCGGCGCGCCGCTCACGCAGACGCTGTACGGCATGATCCTCATGGCGATGCTCCTCTCCGTGGCCAAGCACCCGATCCCGGGCGCCGGCATCGCGGCCATCGTCCTCGCCGTCCTCGCGGGCGCCGGCATCTGCGCCTCGGCGGCCTTCCAGGGCGCCGCCGCCGCCGCCGGCGCCGACGCGCAGGCCGAGACGGGCAAGGGCTTCACGAACTACCTCGCCGCCATCGGCGTCATCGAGACGGTCGCGATCTTCGTGATGGTCTTCGCCATCCTCTGCATCCTCCCGCTCTCCGAGAAGGCCCCCGCGGCCGCGGCCGCCGAGCCGCCCGCCGTCGAGCAGACCGCCGAGACCGCCGCCCTCCCGCCCGCGCCGTAGCGGGCCCGGCCCGCCGCCCCGCGATGGCGCACCGCGACGCTCCGCCTCCGCCCGCGCCGCCCGCATCGACCGCGGGCGGCGCGGGCCTTGCGTGCGAGGGCCTCGCGGCGCGGCTCGGGGGAAGGACCGTGCTCGAGGGGCTCTCCGCGACGTTTCCCGCGGGGACCCTCACCGTCCTCTCCGGCCCCAACGGCGCGGGGAAGACGACGCTCCTGCGCTGCCTCGCCCGGGCGCTCCGCCCCGCCGCGGGCCGCGTCCTGCTCGTCCCCGGCGGCGGCGCCGCCGCCCCGGTCCCCGCAGAGCGCGTACCGCGCCTCGCGTGGGCCCGCCGCGTCGCCTGGCTGCCGCAGGCGCCCGACGCCGGCTCGCTCGCGGGGCTCTCCGTCCGCGAGGCGGTGTCGTGCGGACGCCTCCCCCACACCGGATTCTTCGGCTCCGCGGGCGGCGAGGACGCCGCCGCGGTCGACGCCGCGCTCCGCGACGCGGGGCTCGCCGGCTTCGAGTCGCGCGACGCCGCGTCGCTCTCGGGCGGCGAGACGCGCCGGATGTTCCTCGCCGCCTGCCTCGCGCAGGAGGCGGACGTCCTGCTGCTCGACGAACCCTTCGAGGGGCTCGACGCCTCCGCCCGCGCGGACCTTTCCGCGCTGCTCGGGCGCCTGCTCGCCGCGGGCCGGACGCTCGTCGTCGCCACGCACGATCTCGCGCCGCTCGCCGCGCTCCCCCGGCGCACGCTCGCCCTGCCCGTCGGCGCCGCCCCCTCCGCCCCCGGGGCGGCGCCCCTCCCGCCGCCGGCGCGTCCGGACGGCGGCCGCCGCCCGGAGCCCGTCCCGCCCGCGGCGGGGCGGCGCGCGCGCCCCGCCGCGACGGCGGCGGCGTTCGCGATCGGGTTCGCGCTGCTCGCCTGGCACGTCCTCGCCGCGCCGACGCGCGCCCTCGCGCTGGGCTACCGGCTGCCGCTCGCGCTCTGCGCGTTCGCGTGCGGCGGCGTGCTCTCCGTCTGCGGCTGCGCCTACCAGACGCTCTTCCGCAACCCGATGGCCTCGCCGTACACGCTCGGGACGGCGTCGGGCGCGACGCTGGGCGCGCTGCTCGCGACCCTCCGCCTCGGCTCCGCGGCGTCGGTCGGCGCCGCCGCCTTCGCGGGCGCGCTGCTCTCGCTGGCCGTCGTGCGCGCGTGCGGCGGCAACGGGAAGTCCGCGCGGCTCCTGCTGGGCGGCATCGCGTGCGCCTACCTCTTCTCCTCCGCGACGATGGTCTGCCAGCTGGCCCTGACGCCGTGGGAATCGTTCGCCATGTCGCACTGGAGCCTCGGCTCCATCGTCGTCCCGCAGGGCGCGTGGCGGGCGGCGCTGCCGGCGGCGTGGCTCGGCGCCCTCGCCTTCGCCCTCCCCGCCCGCGCGCTCGACGCGATGCTCGCGGGCGACGACGCCGCGGCGTCGCACGGCATCGACGCCCCGCGCCTGCGCCTCCGCCTGCTCGCCGCCGCGTCGCTGCTCGCCGCGTGCTGCGTGGCGGTGTGCGGTCCCGTCGGCTTCGTCGGGCTGCTCGTCCCGCACGCGGCGCGCCTCCTTGCGGGCGCCTCGCACCGGCGCCTCGTCCCCGTCTGCGCCGTGGGCGGCGGGCTCTTCCTGGCGCTCTGCGACGCGCTGGCGCGCTCGCTCCCGACGCCCGGCGCGCTGCCGGTCGGCGTCGTCACGGCGCTGCTCGGCGCCCCGACGCTCGTCGCCCTCCTCGCGCGCCGCGGCC
>CAMOEO010000101.1 GCA_946612175.1 uncultured Verrucomicrobiota bacterium | reverse complement strand
CCGCGCCGTCGCGCTCGCGGGCGCCGCGCCCGCGGGCGGCGACGCCGGCGGCGCGCGGGGGCTCGTGCTGCGGCGGGAGGCGGCGCCGTGACGGCGGATTCCGGCGCGCCAGCCCCGCGGCGGCGGCCATGGCCCGTCCGGCACGGCCGCGCGATCCTCGCGGCGCTGCTCGGCGCCGCCCTCTTTGCGCTCCTGCTGCGCCGCGCGGGCGATCTCGGCGCCGTCGCCGGCGTGCTTCGCGGCGCGCTCGCGCGCCCGGGCTGGCTCGCGCTCGGAGCCGTCCTCTTCGCCCTCTCGCTCGGCTGCGGCCTCGCGCGCTGGCGGGCGCTGCTGCGCGCGCTACGGCTCCCGGTCCCGCTCGCCGACGCCGCGCGCCTGTACGCGGCCGGGCACTGCTTCGGCGTGCTCGGCCCGGGCGCGACGGGCGGCGACGTCGTCAAGGCCGCATGGTTCGCGGCGCGGACGCCGGGCCGCCGCGCGGACGCCGTCGCCTCGATCGCCGCGGAGCGCCTGATCGGCGTCCTCGCCCTCGCGTGCTTCGTGGCGGGGGTTCTCCTGGCTCGGGCGGACTTCTTCGCGCGGGACCCCGGCCTCGCCGCGCTGCGGCGCGGGCTGCTGCTCGCCTTCGCCGCCGTGGCGGCGTGCGCAATCGCGCTCGCGGCGATCGACGCGAACGCGCTCGCGCGGCGCCTCCGCCCCGAACGCGGCGGAGCGGCGGGACGCGCCGCCGCGGCCGTGCTCCGCGTCTGGGGGGCGGTGCGCGTCTGCCTGCGCCATCCGCGTGCCGCGGGCGCCGCCTTCGCGCTCTCGATCCTCAACTTCGCCACGATGGTGTGCTGCTGGTTCGCGCTCTCCCGGGCGGCCGGGATGGCGCTGCCCTTCCGCGACCTCGCGGCGGCGACGCCGGTCGCGGACGCCGCCGCCGCGCTGCCCGTCACCCCCGGCGGCGCCGGCCTGCGCGAGAACCTCCTGCAGCGCCTCCTCGACGCCGCGGACGTCCCTCGAGCCCAGTCCACGGCGCTCGGCCTCCTGATGTTCGCGACGATCCTTCTCTGGGCGCTGCTCTGCGGCGCCTACGCCCTCTCCGGCCGCCGCGCCGCCGCGCCCCCCCTTCCCCGAAACGGCCGTCCGTGATAGAATCCCGTCCCGACATGGTCCCCGTTCCCACCACCTCGACACGCCTGCTCCGCGACCTCGCCGCGGATCGCGAGAGCCTTCGCTGGAACGACTTCGTCCACCGCTACCGGCCGATGATGATCGCCTTCGTCCAGCAGCGCTTCCCCTATCTCTCGGACGAGGCCGAGGACCTGGCGCAGGAGACCTTCTCCGCGCTGGCGGAGCGCCTCCCCGACTACCGCTACGACCCCGGGGAGCTCGGCTCCTTCCACAACTATCTCACGGGCATCCTCCGCAACCGCGCCTGCCGCGCGCTCCGCCGCCGCGCGCAGGAGTCCCGCTCCGTGGAGGCCGCCGCGGACCTCGCGCGCGCCGACGCGGCGGAGGTCCGGCGCGACGAGGAGGAGCTCCGGCGCTGGCGCGACGCCGTCTGCGACATCGCCCTCCGCCAGCTGCTCTCCGACCCCGCCGTCCAGGAACGGACGAAGGAGGTCTTCCGCCGCACGGTCGTCGCCGGGGAGAGCCCCGCCGCCGTCGCCGAGGCGTTCGGCATGGAGCGCAACGCCGTCGACCAGATCAAGAACCGCATGATGCGGCGCCTGCGCGAGATCGTCGCGGCCCTGGCGGCCGCGGACGGAACGGACGCCGGCTAGCGGGGCTCCGGCCGCCACGGCAGCCGGTTCCGGACGGGCGTGCCACGGAACGGGTCTTCGCCGAAGCGCACGTGCGATCCCGGAACGGCCACGACGTTCGTGAGCGCATCGCACCACGAAAAGGCGTGTTCGCCGATTTCGCGGACCGAAGCCGGGATCGAGACCTCGCCCAGCGTTTCGCAGTTGACGAACAGGTGCGCGGGGATTTCCGTCACGCCGTCCGGAACGTCGTAGCGGCCTTTCTTCCGGCCCGGGGGATACGCGACGAGCCGCTTTCCGTCCGCCGACAGCAGAACGCCGTCTTCTGCACAGTACTCCGCGTTCCCCTTCTCGACCTCGATTTTCTCCAGCGAGGAACAACCCATGAACGTCCGGTCGTCGGAAACCTCTTCGACGCCCGCGGGAATGACGATACGGCCCAGTTTCCGGCAGCGCGAGAACGCCCAGGGACCAATGATCCGCAGCGACGGCGGCAGGTCGATCGCCCGGGCGGCGCCGCAGTTCATGAAAGCCCCCGAACCGATTTCCACGAGCGTGTCCGGAAGACGGATCGAGGTCACGTTTCCGACCAGTTCGACCGGTTTCTGCTTGAAATCCGGATCGTCCCGGTCGAAGGGGGGAAAACCGATCGACGCCACGGCCCACGTCCCGCCAGCCGCGTCCACGACCGGCTTGGCAAGGTCAAGGGGCCCGTCGCCGACGGCGTGCCGGTAATCGGGCTTGATCCGGACGACGCCGTCTTCCGCGAACGCGGTAAGCGTCCGGAAGCCGTCGGTGAGCGTCGCGTTCCAGAAGGGGTCCGCGCCCTCTTCCAGAAACGAAAGACTCCACGGCCCTTCCCCCGGCGCGGGCGCTTCCGCCGGCTTGGGCCGCGTGAGGAAGAAGGCGGTGGTCGCCGCCGCGCCGGCGAGCGCGAGAGACGCGAGGACGAAGGGAACGGACGGCAGACGGCGCCGGCGGATCTCGCGCGCGAACGCCTCCGCCGTCGCGGGCCGCTCCGCCGGCAGCGCGCTCGTCGCGCGGCGCAGCAGCGCGCGCCAGCGCCGAGGCGGCCGGTGTCCGAAGCAGGCGTCCGCCAGGACGCCGAGCGCGTAGACGTCGACCGACGGGGAGAGCGCCCCGCCGGAGAACTGCTCGGGCGCCGAATACCCCGGCGTCCCCACGCCGACCGCCGCGCCCGAGACGATCGAGGGCGAGTCCCCCGTCGGCTCCGCCGCCTCCTCGGCGAGGTCCTTCGCGAGCCCCAGGTCGATCAGCACCGGCGTGCCGTCGTCGCGGCACAGGATGTTGCCGGGCTTGATGTCGCGGTGCACGAGCCCCAGCCGATGCAGGTGCGAAACCCCGTCGCAGAGCGCGAGCAGGAAGCGCGCCACGTCGCGGTCCCGCGACGGCAGGTCCCGCGGCCGGAGCTCCTCGAGCACGAGGTACGGGGTCCCGCCCTCCTCGCCCGAGCGGAGCAGCCGCGGCAGCGAGAGATGCGGGTGACCCTCGAGGATCTCCGCCTCCCGCCGCATCCGCGCGGCCAGGTCGGGGCGGTCCTCGCGCAGCACCTTGAGCGCCACCGCCGCGCCGCCTTCCTCCGGCCTCGCGCGGTAGACCTCGCCGCAGCCCCCGCGGCCGAGCAGCCCCAGCACGACGAGCCCCGCGAAGCGCTCCCCGTCGGCAAGCCGCCGCGCGGCCCTTCCGGCCGTCGGGTGCCGGACGAACCACTGCGTCAGGAATTCCGTGTCGGGCGCGTTGCTCACGGTCGCTCCCTATTCGGCCGCGAGGTTGGTCGCGGGCCGGCGCGGCGCCTCGCCGGGCCGCGGGGTCCCGAACACGCGGTCGTCCAGCTTGAACGACGTGTCCTCGAACTCGATCCGCTCCAGCGCCGTGCAGCCGGCGAAGGCGAATTCGCCGATCTTCTTCACGGAGGCGGGGATCGAGACACGGGTCAGGCCCTCGCACCCCAGAAACGCCCGGGGCGGAATCGCCTCGACGCCGGCGGGAACCGCGAACGGGCCCTTGCGGCCCGGGGGAAAGGCGACGAGGCGCTTCCCGTCCGCCGTGAACAGGGCCCCGTCCACCGTCTTGTACTGCGCGTTCGCCGGATCCGTTTCGATCAACTCCAGCGCCGTGCAGCCCATGAATACGCGATCGTTGGAAAACGATTCGACGGCGGGACCCACGCGGAACGTCCGTAGGCTCCGGCAGCCGTCGAACGCCGCGGATCCGATGCAACGGACGGATGCGGGACATTCGAACCGTTCAAGCGAAAGGAAGCGCTCAAACGCCCCGGGCCCGAGGTATTGGACCGTGGCAGGAAGCCGGATTTCCGACACCATCCTCCGCACGCCTCCGAATCCGACATGGCTGTCGTCGGAGTCCCTGCCGATGCCGACGAGCGGCACTTCCGCTCCGCTGCCGTCGACGATCGGCGTACTCAGGTCGAGGATGCCGCCCGGAACGGACAGCGCTTCCGGGAACAGGACGGCGGCGGAGCCGCCCGCGAGGCGCGCGTCGAGAGACACGGTGCCGTTCGAGATCGTCCCGTTCCAGTAGAGCGCCGCGCCCTCCTCGTCCGGAACGAACGTCCACGGGGCCGACGGCGCCGCCGGTCCCGGACCTTCGTAGCGCCGCGGCGCAACGGGGGTGGCGCCCGCCGGAACGAGGTCCGTCTTCGTGCCGGATGCCTCCAGGAATTCGATATCTACAGGCACCGTGGCGATCGTCCATTCCTTCGGAGAATTGTCCAGCTTGGGGGCGGCGCTCGTCCGCAGCAGCAATTCCCTCACCCGACACGCCTTTCCCCTGTCGAGAAGGCTCAAGAACCCGTACGCGGTCCCCTTGCCCTCGAACATCCCGGAAGGATTGGAGCCGAAATACCAGGAATGGCTCTTGCCGTCCTCGCACATGCCGTCGCGCGTCCACACGCGGGCTTCGTAGCCTTCGGGGAAATCGTATTCCACTCGAAAAAGGACCGTCTTGCCGTAGGGAACCACCACCTTGGTCTCCGGAGGGACGAACGCCGCTTCGTCGGCCTTGTCGCGATGCGCCCGATCCACGACCGCAACGCCCGTCAGGACGGCCTTGAAGTCGTTGGTGGTGACGGTCGGCCTTGGAACGATGCGATTCGCCGATTCCGTTCTGGCGGGGGCGTCCGACTTCGCGCCGGGCATCGCGGCGGAGACCTTCTCGATGAAGTCCGCCGCGTTCGCGTCGCGCGACGCGCCGAAGCGTCCGATCGGCTCGAGCGTGGCGGGGTCGAGCAGGTAGCACGTCGGGTATCCGCCGACCTTGTAGCGCCGGGAGAGATCCCGGTTGCGCTCGCGGTACTTCTCCGGCACCAGCGCCTTGTCGTTCGGGAAGTCGAGGTGGACGAGGTACACGTGGTTGCTGGCCCATGCGCCCCATTCGGGCTGCGTGAACACCTGCCGCTTCAGCAGCTTGCACCAGCCGCACCAGTCGCTCCCGGTGAAGTTGACGAAGACGGGCTTCCCGTCCTTCTTCGCCGCCGCCGTCGCGGCGTCCCAGTCGTGCGTCCATTCGCCGGGCTCCGCGCCGTCGACGCGCGCCCCGTTCACGTACTCCGCGGCGGCCGCCGCGCCGGCCGCGCCGACGAGGGCGGCGAAAAGGAATCTACGCACTGCGCGCTCCATGCAGTCTCTGTTCATGTCATGTATCCTTTGTGTTGTCCGTTGTGCCGAGCCCGGTTCCACCGGCTCTCGCCGCCGGAACCGAGCGCATTCTATCACGATATTGCCGAAAGGGGGAACCATCTTACGCTCCCGGCCCGCGTCCTGCTCCTATTCCTTCGGAAGGTTCGTCGCCGGCCGACGGGTCTTCTCCCCCTTGCGCGGGATCCCGAACACGCGGTCGTCCAGCTTGAACGACGCGTCCTCGAACTCGATCCGCTCCAGCGCCGGGCAGTCCGCGAAGGCCGCGGCGCCGATCCTCTTCACGGACGCCGGAATCCGGAGCGTCCGGAGGCTCCGGAACCCCTGGAACGCTCCGGGCCCGATCCACCGCAGCGTCTCGGGCAGCCGCACCTCCGTCACGCCCTTCGGAATCCCGGAGTTCGCCGAAGGCGACCGCTTCTCCTTCTGCCCAATGCCGACAAGGGGAACGGTATTGCCGGACGCATCGACGACCGGCTTGGACAGGTCGAGCAGGCCGTTCGGCGGATCGAGACGATCCGGGAAGCCGACGGCGGCCGCACCGTTCCCGACCCGCGCCGGAAGCCGAACGGAACCGTCGGAGACCCGCCCGTTCCAGAAGGCGTCCTCCCCTTCGCCGGGAAGAAACGTCCACTGCGTCGGTGGCTCGGTCGACGCGACGGCGATCGATTCGATCTCCGCGTCTGTCAACGCGCGGTCGAAGAGGAGGAAACTTTTGATTGCGCCCTTGAAGACGGTCCCGTTGTTCGTGTTCGCGAACTGGACGGTGCGGCTCTGGTCCCGATCCTGCCGGTCCAGCCGGAACGCGAAATCCTCCGGCAGGACGATGTCGGGGATCCGCTTCCCGTTCAGGACGACGGAGACCCGGCGCCGCGAGGCGTCGAAGGAGACGGCGAGCCAGTTCCATTCGTCCTGCCGGAGCGGCTCCGAAAGCGGGAACGAGAGCTCTCCCTTCGCGAGGCCGCGGAACTGGACAAGCGGCGTCCCGTCCCCGCGGAGCAGGATGTGGAACCACCGCCAGCCGCCGCCGAACGACACCAGCGGGGTGCTCTTCTCGGGATCCCGTTCGGGCCGGAAGCTCGTCGCGACGGTGAAACGGTCGTAGCGGAGCTCCGGGACGTCAAGGTGGGTGATGTTCGCCTCCTTTCCGAAGTAGTCGCCCGTGAGACGAAGCGCCCCGTTCGTCACGAGCGAATCAAGCTCGACCGGCCGTGCCGACGCGGCTCGCCGCAGCTTGAACGTCCGGCCTTCCTTCGCGAGGTCCCTCGCCTTGTTCTCGTCGTTGAACACGAACTCGGCGACAAGCCCCTCGCGCGGGAACTTCAAGAGCGGCATTTCCGCCGCGACCAGCCCGCCGGGATCCTTCGCCGCCGGCGGATCCGCCGCGCGCGAAGGGGCGGTGGAAAGATCGATGGCATGGACGCGGATCGTCCGGGCCGGGCAGTCCTCGAAGGCTCCGCGACCGATGGCCGTCACCGAATCGGGAATGCGAAGTTTCGACAGCGCCCGGCAGTGGTTGAACGCGTCGCTCCCGATTTCGCGGAGGGAGGACGGAATCGCGACGAACTCCAGCGCGGTGCACCACGCGAACGCCGAGCGCCCGATTGTCCGGACGCCTTCGGGCAGAATGACCTCGCGCACGTCGCCGTTGCCGTCGAGGGCGTGGTCCGCGATTGCCCGGACGCCGTTCGGCACGATGATCCGCTCCCGCCCCGGAAGGGCGAACAGCAGGGTGCCGTCCCTCTTGTCGACCAGGCACCCCCCGTCCATGGAGAACGGGGAACCGTGGGCGATCTCGATCGAGGAGAGCTTCCGGAACGACCCGTTGAACACGCCCGGCTGGATTTCCCGGACCGATTTCGGAATCGACACCGATTCCAGCGTAGCCCGGGAGTCCAGATCCATGCCCCCCCTCCGAATCGACTCGATCCCTTCCGACAGCACGATGCGGCGCACGTTGCGGATTCGGTCGATGTAGGCGACCCGGGTTTCGGCCGGCACGACGGCCTCCGCCTCGCCGTTCGGCTTCACGCCGCGCAGGATGCCGTACTCGATCACGAATTCCGGCTCCCTGGCCCCGGCGGTCCCGGTCGGCGGCGCCGGCCGCTCCGCGCGGGGCGTCGCGGGAGGCGGAGCCGGGCGCGAAGGGGAGGGGCGGCGCAGTTCCGGAGGCGGGCCCGCAACCTTTGCGTTGCCTGCCGAGGATGTGACACGGTTCGTCTTCGCCGGGCAATCGTTGAATGCCGACGGCCCGAAGACATGGACGGATTCCGGAATCCGGATTTCCGTCAGGTCCCTGCAGCCGGAAAACGCGTAGGGACCGATTTCCGAGACCGTGCCGGGGATTTCGTAGACGCCCGTCCTGCCGCCGGGACACTGGACAAGGCGCGTCATGTCCTTGCTGAAAAGCACGCCGTCGACGCTCGTGAAGAACCGATTGTCCGAAGAGACCTCGATCGATTCGAGCCGCGGATTTTTCCCGAATACGTTCCAGCCCTTGATGGATTCCAACGTCGAAGGCAGAACGATTCGTCGAAGATTCCGACAATCCATAACGATTCCATTGCCGCGAAACTCCCTGACTCCCTCCGGAAAAACGATCTCCGTCAGCCCGTCGCAATCCTGGATTGACTGCTGCCCGACGATCTTCACGCTCTTCGGGATGTTCAGCTCCGTCAGGGCCTTGCATCCCCAATACGTGAAGTGGAGGTCCTCGACTCCTTCCGGCATGACGAGCTTCCGAAGCTTGGGACAATGCCCGGCGATTTCGCTTCCGCATTTCAGAGCCTTCGCCGGCAGACGCAACTCCACGAGCTCCGGGCAATACGAGAAGGCGCTGTAGCCGATATCCGAAACCGTATCGGGAACGAACGCCTTCTTCAGCGCGGCGCTGCTTGAAAAGGCGTTCGGGGCGATCCGCGTGATTCCATCCGGAACGCGAATCTCCTCCACCCTGCCGAATCCCCGGACGATCGTCCGGCCTCCATCGCCCAAAAGAGTATTCCCGGAAACAGAATATCGTCCGCCCGCGGGGATTTCGATCCTTTCCAGCGCAGGACATCCCGAAATCGCCGAATCTTCCATGTTTTCGAGGGAGGCCGGCAGCCGAAGAACGGAAAGGCTCTTGCACCCGAGAAAGGCCGAACGCCCGATTTTCGTCACCCCTTCCGGAATGGAAGCCTCCTCCAGTCTCTCGCACCGCGCGAACGCATCCTGCCCGATTTCCCGGACGGCTTCCGGGAATACAGCCCGTTCGATCCCCGGCAGGGCGAACAGGACGACCCGATCCTCCTTGTCAAAAAGGATTCCGTCCTTGAACTCGAACTTCGAGCCGGATTGAATGTCCAAACGGGAAAGTCGCCGGCAGCCGTTGAACGCTCCCGGTCCGATCTTCCTCACGGAAGCCGGAATGAAGACGTGCTCGAGCGAGTAGCAATTCTCGAACGTGCGGGCTCCAAGGATCTCCAGACCGGCAGGCAACCGGACCTCGCGGATGCGATCCGCCCCCCAAAAGGATCCATATTCGGTGCGTCTCACGTCTTCCGGCACCACGATGTTTTCCGCACCATTGGGCCTTGTTCCGCGCAAAACGCCGTCCTGGATGTCGAACTCGACATCGCCGCCCCCTCCAACCTTTGCGGCGGTCGCCGCGCCGGCCGCGCCGACGATGGCGGCAAAGATCAATCCGCGCGCCGCGCGCGCCATGCAGTGCTTGTTCATGTATCGCATCCTTGGTGTTGTCCGTTGTATCGCGCCCGGTTCCATCGGGATCCTTCCTCCGGAACCTTGCACATTCTACTTCGATATTGCCGGAACCGGAGGAAATCTTACGCGGTTCCGGGACCGCGTTGCGTCAATAAAAAACGTTACCCAAATCCGCGACCTTGATTTCTAGGTT
>CAMOEO010000100.1 GCA_946612175.1 uncultured Verrucomicrobiota bacterium | reverse complement strand
GGGCGGGCGCAGGTGCCGGAGCGGGTGCAGGGGCCGGGGCGGGCGCAGGCGCCGGGGCGGGTTCGGACTTCGCGTCCGCGATGGCGACGTAGGCAGGGAGGTGGCCGCCCTTCCCCGCAGAGGCTAGGGCCATGGGCGCGGGGCCGACGTAGATTCGCGTGGCGACGTTCCCGATGCTGAGCATGTCGCCGTTGACCAGCGGGGCCGTGGTGGTGGCGGCGACGCGCTTGCCGTTGACCCAGGTGCCGTTGGTGCTTCCCAGGTCGCGGACGTGCCAGACGCCGGACTCGATGCGGATCTCGCCGTGGTGGCTCGAGACGCTCGGCTCGATGATGGGAAGATCGTTGTCGGGAGCGCGCCCGAAGGTGGCTCCGTTGGGGGGCAGGGCAACCTCGGGGGCGCCCTCGGACTGAACGAAGACGAGTTTGATCATGGCCACTAATTATGCCACAACCGCTCCGCGCGCGCAAGCGCGAAATCGAAAGTTCCGCCCCTCCGCCCCTCCGCTCCGGTTTTGCTTGCTTCCCCCACCCCGTTTTGCTACATTGGAGGCGTGGTAAGGACACCCCTTCCTTCCCCGCCAACGCCATTCCCGACATGGACTCCACGCTCGAAACCATCTTTCTCGCCTTCGCCATCGTAGGCGGCACGTTCTTCGTCCTCCGCACGGCCATGCTGTTCCTCGGCTTCGGCGGGGACGACGCTTCGGACCTGGGAGACGTTCCGGACGGCGGGGCCGCGGACGCCTCGACCGTGGACATCTCCCACTCGGCGGGCGGCGACTTCCGCCTCTTCTCGCTCCATGGCCTGACCTCCTTCTTCTTCCTCTTCGGCCTCACGGGCTGGCTCCTTCTGCACGGCGACGTCCTCGGACCGCTCGGCGCCACGATCGCCGGCTTCGGCGTCGGCCTCGTCGCCATGGTCGCCACGGCCAAGATCTTCCAGATGACCTCCCGCCTCCAGACCGACGGCACCGTGCGCCTCTCCGACGCGGTGGGATCCGTCGGCACCGTCTACCTCGCCATCCGCCCCGGCGCGGCCGGCCAGGTGACCGTCACCGCCCGCGGGCAGAGCAAGGTCTTCGACGCGCGCGCCAAGGACCCCGCCGCGGAGCTCCCCACCGGCACGCCCATCGTCGTCGTCGCCGCGGAGGACGTCCTGGTCGTCGACCGCCGCTAGCCTTCCCCCGCCCCTTCCCCCTCACACCCCACCACAAAACGCCATGCACACCCTCCCCCTCCTCGCCGACGCCGGCCCCTCCGCGTTCATCTTCATCCTCGTCGCCCTCGGCATCGTGCTCTTCGTGTCGTTCGCGACCGTGGCGCGCTTCTACAAGCGCTGCCCGTCCGACCGCATCCTCGTGATCTACGGCAAGGTCAAGGGCGGCCGCTCCGCGCACTGCATCCACGGCGGCGGCGCGTTCGTCGTGCCGCTCATCCAGGACTACGCGTACATCAGCCTCACGCCGATGACGATCAACATCCCGCTGCAGGGCGCGCTCTCCTTCCAGAACATCCGCATCAACGTCCCCTCGACCTTCACCGTCGGCGTCTCGACCGACCCCGCCGTCATGGTCAACGCCGCCGAGCGCCTCCTCGGCCTCCGCTCCGAGGCGATCGAGGACATGGCCAAGGAGATCATCTTCGGCCAGCTCCGCCTCACCGTCGCCTCCCTCACGATCGAGCAGATCAACCAGGACCGCGAGAGCTTCCTCACCGAGATCCGCCAGAACGTCGAGCCCGAGCTCAACAAGATCGGCCTCAACCTGATCAACGTCAACATCACCGACATCACCGACGAGTCCGACTACATCGAGTCGATCGGCAAGAAGGCCGCGGCCGAGGCGATCAACAAGGCGAAGGTCGACGTCGCCAAGGAGCAGAAGGTCGGCGCCATCGGCGAGGCCGAGAACAACCGCGACATGGTCGTCTCCGTCCGGGAGAACGCCGCCGAGGCCGAGAAGGGCAAGAAGAAGGCCGAGGCCGGCCAGCGCGTCTTCATCGCCGAGCAGGAGGCCGCCGCGGTCGACGGCGAGAACTCCTCCAAGGCGCAGATCGCCGAGTCCAACTCCAAGCTCGCCGTCCGCACCGCCGAGGCGATGCGGATCGCCGAGGTCGCCAACCGCGAGGCCGAGGCCGCGATCCAGAAGGCCCAGTACGCCGTCGAGATCGAGCGCCTCGCCGCCGCCGAGGTCGCCAAGAAGGAGACCGACCGCAAGCAGATCCAGATCGCCGCCGAGGCCGAGGCGGACCGCCTCCGCACCGTCGCCAAGGGCGAGGCCGACGGCGTGCTGCTGAAGTACCAGGCCGAGGCCGAGGGCGTCCGGACGCTCCTCGCCGGCAAGGCCTCCGGCTACAAGGCGCTCGTCGAGAGCACCGGCGGCGACACGCAGGCCGCCGCCACGCTGCTCATGATCGAGAAGCTCGAGCAGATCGTCGCCCGCCAGGCGGAGGCCGTCTCGAACCTCAAGATCGACAAGGTCACGGTCTGGGACAGCGCCGGCGGCGACGGCAAGGGCTCGTCGACGGCCAGCTTCGTCTCCTCCCTCGTCAAGAGCCTCCCCCCGCTGCAGGACGTCGCCTCGATGGCCGGCGTGGAGCTCCCCTCCTACCTCGGCAAGGTCAAGGACGCCCCCGCCCCGGCGGCCCCCGTCCCCCCGCCCGCCGGCTAGGCACACCCCACCCCCGCCCCTTCCCGCGGCCTCCGTCGGTCATCCGGCGGAGGCCGCCCTTCAAAACCGGCCGCGGTTGTGCTATCATCCCGCCCCATGAACACCTCCACGCGCTTCCTCGTCACCACCGCGCTTCCCGACCGCGTCGGCATCCTGCGCGACGTCACCGGCGCCCTCTTCGCCCGCGGCGCCAACTTCACCGACCTGCGCCAGACCGTCATCGGCGGCATCTTCACGCTCTCCGCCATCGCCGAGTTCGAGGCCCCCGCAGACCCCGACTCGCTCGTCGCCGCCGTCCGCGCCGCCCTGCCGGAGCGGGACGCCTGCGTCGACGTCCGCCCCTGCGCCCCCGTCGCGCGCCGCGTGCCGGAAGGGACCGGGCGTTCGTCGCTTTCGATCACCCGCCTCTCGTTCGGCGCGGCGCCCGCCGGCGAGCGCTACGTCGCTTCCGTCATGGGGCCCGACCGCCCCGGCCGCATCCACGAGATCGCCCGCATCTTCGCGGATGCCGGCGTGAACGTCGAGGACTGGCGCCACGACTTCTCCGACCCCGAGCGCACGCTCACGATCGGCATCGTCACCGTCCCGCCCTCCTGCGACGTCCCCGCCCTCCAGCGGACCCTCGCCGAGGCCCTCGGCCCCACGGGCCTCGCCACCAGCCTCCGCCACGAGAACATCTTCCGCGCCACCAACGAGGTCGGCCCCATCCGTACGCTCCTCGGGGACGGCTTTGCCGTCCCGCGCAACGCAAAGTAAGGACGCCCCATGCTTGAAACCTCCGACCTGTCCGCCACGCTGCGCATGATCGGCGAGGAGAACCTCGACGTGCGCACGGTTACGATCGGCGTGAACCTCAACGCCTGCGCGTCCGAGGATCCCGCCCGGATGTGCGACGCCGTCCGCGACCGCATCCGCCGCGCCGCCGGGCGCCTCGTCCCGACCGCGAACGCCGTCGCCGCGCGCTACGGCGTCCAGATCGTCAACAAGCGCCTCGCCATCACGCCCGCCTCGATCCTCCTCGAGCGCCACGCCGGGAACCGCGACGCCGCGGTCGCCCTCGCGAAGGCGCTCGACGAGGCCGTTCAGGAGGTCGGCATCGACCTCGTCGGCGGCTTCTCGGCGCTCGTCCACAAGGGCATGACGCCCGGCGAGCGGACGCTCATCGACTCGATCCCCGAGGCGCTCGCCGCGACGGGCCACGTGTGCTCGTCGATCAACATCGGCTCCACCAAGGCCGGCATCAACGTCGGCGCGGCGGCGCTCGTGGCGGAGAAGTGCCTCGCGCTCGCCGAGGCGACGAAGGCGAACCGGGGCTTCGGCGCCGCGAAGCTCGTCGTCTTCGCGAACCAGCCCGAGGACAACCCGTTCATGGCGGGCGCGGAGCTGGGCGCCGGCGAGCCGGACGTCGTGATCGACGTCGGCGTCTCCGGCCCCGGCGTCGTGAAACGCGCGCTCGACCGCCTCCTCGCGCGAAACCCCGGCGCGACGCTCGACGAGATCGCCGAGGAGGTCAAGCACACGAGCTACCGCGTGACGCGCGTCGGCGAGCTCGTCGGCCACGAGGTCGCGCGCGCGCTCGGCGTGCCGTTCGGAGTCGTCGACCTCGCGCTCGCCCCGACCTCGAAGGTCGGCGACAGCGTGGGCGAGATCTACCAGACGATGGGCATCGGCCGACTCGGCGCGCCCGGCACGACCGCCGCGGTGATGATGCTCAACGACGCCGTGAAGAAGGGCGGCTCGTTCGCGTCGTCGTCCGTGGGCGGCCTCTCCGGCGCGTTCATCCCCGTGATGGAGGACCACGCGATGAGCGAGGCCGTCACGGCCGGGACGCTCACGCTCGAGAAGCTCGAGGCGATGACGAGCGTCTGCTCCGTCGGGCTCGACATGATCCTCGTCCCGGGCGACACGCCCGCGGAGACGATCGCGGGGCTCTACCTCGACGAGGCCGCGATCGGCGTCACGAACCGCAAGACGACGGGCGTGCGCGTCATCCCGGTCCCGGGCGCCGGCCCGGGCGAGTTCGTCGACTTCGGCGGGCTCTTCGGCTACGGGACCGTCGTCGCCCCGGCCTGCCCGGACGGCAGCGCGGGGTTCGTCCGCCACGGCGGCCACATCCCCGCCCCGATCCACTCCCTCTCCAACTAGCCGCGATGCGGGGCTTCGACGCCAGCTTCGTGGAGCGCTACCGCGCCCGCCGCGCCCGCCAATCCTCGGACGCGATCCCCTCCGCGCCCCCGTCCGCGAAGCCGGTTCCGTGCTCGGGGCTTCAGCCCCAAGTCCCCGGATCGGTTTCGGGGCTTCAGCCCCGAGTCCCCGGGCCGGTTTCGCGTCCGCAGCCTCCGCCCCGGGCCCGCGTCCGCGTCCTGGGCATCGACACCTCGCTGCGCTGCACGGGCCTCGCGATCATCGACGCCGTCGGCGCGGACATGTCCTTCGTCGACTGCCGCCCGATTCCCAACCCCGCGCGGCTCTCCCTGCCCGCATGTCTCGTCCGCATCGCCGACACGCTCGACGCGTACCTCGACGAGTTCCGTCCCGACGAGGTCGCGATGGAGGGCATCTTCTTCTGCAAGAACGCCCGCACCTCGCTTATCCTCGGCCACGCCCGCGGCGTCGTGGTCGCGACCTGCGCCCGCCGCGGGCTCCCGATGCACGAGTACCCGCCCGCCCGCGTCAAGCGCGCCGTGACGGGCTCCGGCTCGGCCACCAAGGAACGGATGCAGCGCATGATGCAGGCCGTCTTCCGCCTCCCGGACCTCCCGCAGGAGGACTCCGCCGACGCCCTCGCCATCGCGATGACGCACCTCCACGCCCGTCTCGTCCCGGGGCGGTAGCGTCGGGGCGGGCCGCTCTAGCGATACAGCCCGCGGCGGCGGATGTACTCCGCCACGGCCTGGGGCAGGAGCGCCGAGGCGTCGCGGCCGGCGGAGAGGAGGTCGCGCACCTCGGTGGAGGAGGCCGGGACGTCGAGGTCCGCGACGAAGTCCGCCGCGAGCCGCGCGTTCGTGGCGGGGTCGAACCCGAGCGCGTCCGGGTCGGGCCGCGCGCCGCCGCGCCCGAACCCCACGAAGCGGCAGAGCCGCACGAGCTCGTCCGCGCGGCGCCAGCCGTGCAGCCCCGCGAGCGCGTCCGCGCCGAGCAGGAAGAACAGCTCCGCGCTCGGCAGCTCCTCGCGCAGCCGCAGCAGCGTGTCGTAGGTGTACGACACCCCGCCGCGGTCGATCTCCGCGCGCGACACCCCGAACCGCGGCTCGTCCGCGACCGCGAGGCGCAGCATCGCCTCGCGGTCCGCCGCCGGCGCGTGCATGCGCCCGATCTTGAAGGGCGAATCCGCCGCCGGCACGAACAGCACCCGGTCGAGCCGCACCGCGTCGAGCGCCCGCCGCGCCAGCGCGAGATGCCCGGCGTGCACGGGGTCGAAGCTCCCGCCGAAGACGCCGATCCGCTCCCCCGCCATCGCGCGCCCTCTCCTACTTGACCTGCATCGTGAACTCGGCCTGGCGCGGCGCGTTCGCAGCGGCCGCGTTCTCGCGCGGGCGCGCAAGGTCCTGCGCCCCCTCGATCTTCTCCAGGTCGTCGAGGCTCTTGAGGCCGAAGTGCTCCAGGAACGCCGGCGTCGTCCCGAAGAGGAACGGCCGCCCGGGCAGGTCGCTGCGGCCGACGATGCGCACCAGCTGCATCTCCATGAGCGCCTTGATCACGTGGCCCGCGTTCACGCCGCGCACGCTCTCGATCTCCGAGCGCGAGACGGGCTGGCGGTAGGCGATGATCGCGAGCGTCTCGATCGCCGGGCGCGAGAGCACCGTCGCGCGCCCCTTGCTCAGCATCTGCCGCAGCCACGGCCCGCAGGCCTCGGCGCTCATGAGGCGATAGCCGCCGTTCACCTCCGCCAGCTCGAACCCGACCCCGGCCTTCGCGAGGCGCTCGCGCACCTCCGCGACGGCGCGGCGGATCTCCGCGGGCGGGCAGATCTTCGCGGCGGGCTGCGCCGCGGCCGCCTTCTCGCGCGCCTCGCGCGCGGCGCGGGCCGCGGCGATCGCCGCGTCGGCCTCAGCCTTCGGGATCGCGCCCGTCGTGCGCCCCGCCGCGACGTCCTCCTCCGCCTGCGCGGCGACGAGCTCCGCGTCCGTCACCTCCGGCGCGTCCGCCGCCTGCGCGCGGCGCGCGACCTCGACGTCCTCGACGACCTTGTGGATCTCCGCGGGCGTGAGCGGATGGTCGGCGCCAAGCACGAGCGCGCCGACGATCGCGCGCAGCTCCACGTCGCGGTCTGCTTCGCTATTCCACATGGTCGGCGCCTCCGATGACGGGCCGCGCCCCCGCCGTGGCGGGGTCCTCGTCGCGATGCGGGAACAGGACGATCTCGCCGAACGCCGCGTCCTGCGACGCGACGACCTGCCGCAGCCGCAGCAGCTCCAGCAGGGCGAGGAACGTGACGATGATCTCGCCGCGCGGGGACTGCGGCGTGAAGAGCGAGGAGAATCCGACGCGCCCCTTCGCGTTCGCGACGCGCAGGATCTCGTCGATCTTGTCCGACACGCGCCACCGGATCGGCTCGATCTCGCCGATCGGCTCGACGGGCGCGCGCTCCAGGACCTCGTGGAACGCCCGGATGAGGTCGAAGATCCCGATCTCGCCGAGCGTCCGCGCGCCCTGCTCCCGCGCGCTCTCGGGCAGCAGCGGCTCGCCCGCCGTGCCGAACATGTTCTGCCGGCGCCGCTCGAGCTCCAGCAGCGAGCTCGCGGCGTCCTTGAACTTCTTGTAGGCGAGCAGCTGCCGCACGAGGTCCCAGCGCGGGTCCTTCCCCTCCTCGCCCTCGGCGCCGGCGTCCTCCTCGGGGCGGTCCTCGGCGGGCAGCAGCATCCGGCTCTTGATGTAGGAGAGCGTCGCCGCCATCACGAGGAACTCCCCCGCGAGGTTGAGGTCGAGCATCTTCATCGTCTCGAGGTACGCGGCGTACTCGTCGGCGATGCGCGCGACGGGGATGTCGTAGATGTCCACCTCGTCCTTGCGGATGAGGTAGAGCAGGAGGTCGAGCGGACCCTCGAAGACCTCGAGGCTGACCTTGTAGTCGTCGGGTTGGAGCTGCAGCATGGCGGTAGACGGTAGGCCGCGAATTCTAGCAGACTTGCCGCCTCCGCGCAAACCCTCGACTTTTCCCGGCGCTTCTGCTATGATTCGTTCCCTTCCGTGCGCGCCCCGGCGGGCGCGCGCCCCCCTCCCGCCCATGAAAGTCAACGGCCAAGAGATCCCCCCCAAGGCGGTCGAGCACGAGCTCAACCGGCTCATCCACTTCTACGTCGGGCACGGCATGCCCGAGGAGCAGCTCCGCGCCCAGCTCCCGCTGCTCAAGCGCCGCGCCGAGGAGCAGGCCATCGGCACCGCCCTGCTCTTCCAGGAGGCCGCCCGCCTCGACATCCCCGTCACGGACGAGGAGGTCGAGGCCTCCCTCCGCCGCATGGCCGACGAGGCCGGCGGCCCCGACCGCCTTCGCGCCATCCTCGCCAAGCAGGGCCAGAACGTCGTCCAGCTGCGCGAGGAGATCCGCCGCGGGCGCAAGGTCGACAAGCTCGTCGCCCAGGTGACCGCCGACCTCCCGGAGCCGACGGACGCCGAGGCCGAGGCCTTCTTCGCCGCGCACCGCTCCGAGTTCGGCCGCGAGGCGCAGGTCCGCGCCCAGCACATCCTCGTCACGCCCAAGTCCCAGTCGGCCGACGACAAGCTCGCCGCCCTCGCGAAGATCCGTGCGATCCGCGAGCGCGTCGCCGCCGGTTCCGACTTCTCCGAGGAGGCCGCCGCCCACAGCGACTGCCCGTCCGGCAAGCAGGCCGGCGGCTCGCTCGGCTGGTTCTCCCACGGCATGATGGTCAAGGAGTTCGACGAGGCCGCCTTCGAGCTCCCCGTCGGCGGCCTCTCCGACATCATCGAGACGCAGTTCGGCTACCATATCATCCTCAAGAACGAGGAGCAGAAGGAATCCGTCCCCGAGTTCTCCGAGGTCCGCGACCGCGTCCTCGACCTGCTCCGCCACGACCGTCGCGGCAAGGCGCTCGCCGACCATGTCGCCGAGCTCCGCGAGAAGGCCCGCATCGAACCCTAGCCCCATGTCCGACCCCTCTCCCGCCCCCGCACCGGCCGAATCCGCGCCCGAAGCCCCCGTCGCCTCCGCGCCCGACGCTTCGGCATCGGGTTCCTCCCGCACCGGGCATCGCCACCACCGCCGCCACCGCCATTTCGTCATGCAGTCGGAGGCGGAGGCCAAGCGCAGCGAGGACCTCCGCATCCTCGCCTGGCTCCTTCCCGCCATCCTTCTGGCCGCCGGCACGCTCCTCGCCCGAGGCATCCTCCGCGAGCCCGAGCCCTCCCTCCGGCACGCCCCCCTCCTCCATCTCGGCTACGGGATGGCCGCCGTCGGAGGAATCCTCCTGGTCGCCGTTCTCGTCGTCCGGTGCGTCCGCGCCATCCTCCGCGCCTCCCGCGAGGAACGCGAACGCCACGAGGTCAGCCGCTCCTGACCATGGCCGCGCCGCCCTTCTTCCGATTCGGCATCGACGACGCCGACCCGTCCGCTGGCCCGCTCCTGGCCGTGGCGGTGCGCCGCGTCGTCGACACGGCCCCCCTCGCCAAGGCGCAGGAGGGCCTCCGCGCCCTGCTCCGCGACGGCCGCCGTGGCGCCGCGGCGCTCCGCTTCGGGACGGC
>CAMOEO010000099.1 GCA_946612175.1 uncultured Verrucomicrobiota bacterium | reverse complement strand
TGCTCGCCGCCTACGACGCGGACGTCTTCCTCGCGAGCGCCAACGCGATGACCGAGGACGGCGTGCTCGTCAACGTCGACGGCAACGCGAACCGCGTCTCCGCCATCGCGCAGGGGCCGCGCAAGGTCGTCTTCATCGTCGGGATGAACAAGGTCTGCCCGGACGTCGACTCCGCCATGAAGCGCGCCCGCGGCGTCGCCGCGCCCACGAACGCCCAGCGCTTCGGCCTCTCGACGCCCTGCTCGAAGACCGGCGCCTGCGCGGACTGCAAGTCGCCCGACACGATCTGCTGCCAGATCCTGATCACCCGCTTCTCCCACCACCCCGGCCGCATCCACGTCGTCCTCGTGAACGACGCGCTCGGGTTCTGACGTCTCCGCCACGCCCATGGACGCCCTTCCCCTCCAGGCCCCCGAGACCGTGACCGCGCTCACCGCCCGCATCAAGGGCGGGCTCGAGCGCTGGTTCCGCGACGTCTGGGTCGAGGGCGAGCTGAGCAACGTGAAGTTCATGGCGTCGAGCCCCCACGCCTACTTCACGGTGAAGGACGCCGGCGCGCAGCTCCCCTGCGCCTTCTTCCAGGCCGCCCGCAACGCCGCCCTCCGCGCCGTCCTGCGCGACGGCGCCAAGGTCCGCCTCCGCGGCGCCCTCTCCGTCTACGCGCCCCGCGGCGCCTACCAGCTGCTCGTCCGCACGGCGGAGCCCGTCGGCGACGGGGAGCTCATGCTCCGCTTCGAGGCGCTCAAGCGCGCCCTCGCCGCGGAGGGGCTCTTCGACCCCGCCCGCAAGCGCCCGATCCCCGCGCTGCCGCGCACGGTCGGCGTCGTCACCTCCCCGACCGGCGCCGCGATCCGCGACATCCTCAACGTCACCCGCCGCCGCTTCGCCGGCGTCCGCATCCTCCTCGCCCCGGCCCGCGTCCAGGGCGAGGGCGCGGCCGCCGAGATCGTCGAGGGCATCCGCCTGCTCAACGGCCTGCCCGATCCGCCCGACGTGCTGATCGTCGGCCGCGGCGGCGGTTCCCTGGAGGACCTCTGGTGCTTCAACGAGGAGGCGGTCGCCCGCGCCGTGCGCGCCTCGCGCATCCCGGTGATCTCCGCCGTCGGCCACGAGATCGACTTCACGATCTGCGACTTCGCCGCCGATCTCCGCGCGCCGACGCCCTCCGCCGCGGCGGAGCTCGTCGTGAAGAACCGCGCGGACCTCGTCGCCACGGTCGCCGCCCTCTCCCGCCGCCTCGTCCTCGCGGCGCGCAACGCCACGGCGCGCGCCCGCTCCCGGCTGGAGCTCTGCGCCCGCTCCCGCGCCTTCGCGGAGCCCGCCTCCCGCCTCCGCGAACAGGCGCAGCGCCTCGACCTCCTCGCGCAGCGCCTCGATGCCTCGCTCTCCGCCGCCGCCGCGGAACGCCGCCGCCGCCTCGAGGCCGCCCCGGCCCGCCTCGCGGCGGCCCTCGCCGCCGCCATCCAGCGCGCACGCCTCCGCGCCGCCGCCCTCGCGCCCCGCCCGGGCCATGCGCTCGCCCTCCGCGCGGGCGCCGAGCGCGCCCGCGTCTCCGCCCTCGCCGCCAAGCTCGCCGCCCTCGATCCGATGGCCGTGCTCGACCGCGGCTACGCGCTCGTCCGGGACGAATCCGGCGACGTCGTCGCCCGCGCGTCCGCCGTCTCGCCCGGCGACCGCCTCGCCGTCGTCTTCCGCGACGGCCGCGTCCCGGCGCTCGCCCTCCCCGGCGACGCCCCGCCGGCGCACCGGCCCCCGCGCCGCACCGCGCCCCGCCCCTCCGCGGACGCCGACCAGCCGACGCTCTTCTAGGGGTGGAAACGCCCGCGGAATTCTGCTAGAATCGGCTTCCGCCAACGCACATGGATCCCGCCATGACCGACAAACGCCCCTTCTTCTCCCGCTTCGACCGAGCCGCCTTCTGGACGGGCGCCGCGCTCTCGTTCCTCGTCTACTTCCTCACCTGCGCCCCCACCGTCTCGCTCGAGGACTGCGGCGAGCTCGCCACCGCGGGCGACTTCGCCGGCGTCCCCCACCCTCCCGGGTACCCGACCTGGACGATGTGCGCCTGGGTGTTCGCCCGCCTGCTCTCCTGGGTGACCTTCCGCGGCCAGCCCAACCCCGCCTGGGCCATCGCCGTCATGTCCGCCTTCTGGGGCGCACTCGCCTGCGGCCTCACGGCGATGCTCGTCTCCCGCACCGCCGCCGACCTGCTCGGCGGCCGCCGGCTCCTCAACCCCGACCCGCGCATCCCGGTCCCGTCCGCCTCGGCCACGGGGATCGAAGCGGGCCTCGCGGACGATGCGCGCGACGGGCCGATCGCGTTCCTCGCGGGCGTCTCCTCCGCCCTCGTCTTCGCGTTCGCGCCGGTGATGTGGTCGCAGAGCACGATCGTCGAGGTCTACTCCTTCGGCCAGTTCTTCATGGTGCTCGTGCTCCTGCTCGCCTACCGCTGGATGCGGCGGCCCTCCGACCGGCTGCTCGTCCTGACGTCGTTCGTCTTCGGCCTCGGCCTCACGAACTACCAGGTGCTGCTGCTCGCGCTCGCGCCGCTCGTCCTCGTGATCCTGCTCCAGGACATCCGCCTCTTCCGCGACTTCGTCCTGACCGGCCTCCCGCTGCTGCTCGGCGCGGGGCTGCTCAAGCTCGGCGCGCTCCCCTCCATGGCGGGCTTCCCGAAGCACGCCCCGCTCGACGACTTCAGCCCCGTCGTCGGCGCCGTGAACCTCTTCTCCAAGCCCTGGACGCGCGTCGTCGGCCGCGACGGCGCCGCGTTCTGGACCGTCCCGCCGACCCTGCCGGAGGACATCTCCTCGACGCACCTGGCGTACTTCGCGCTCGTCCTCCTCGTCGCGGCCGCCCTCGCCGCGTTCGCCGTCCTCGGCCGCCTCGCGGTGCTCCGCGCCCGCGGCCGCGAGCCCTCCTGGGCGGACTCCGCGCGCATGCCCGCCCGGATCGTCGCCGCCGGCGCGTCCTTCCTGCTGCTCGTCCTCGTCCTCGCCCTGCCGGGCGCCGAGCCGAACCCCTACTGGAACACGCAGGAATTCAAGGCGTTCGTCGTCCGCGAGCTCGCGGCCGGGCACCCCGACCCCGTCTTCCACTGGTTCCTCCCGACCGTCGCCTTCCTCCTCGGCATCGCGGCGATCTGGGTCTTCGCGCTCTTCACCTCCGGCGGCCTCTGGTACGCGGGCGGATGCACGGCGGCCCTCGTCCCGCTCGCGATCCTGATGCGCCGGGGCTGCCTGCTCGGCCTCGCCCACCCCCTCAGCGGCTACTTCGCCGGCTACGTCGCGCTCGGCCTCGGCCTCCTCGCCCTCGCCGCGCTGCTGCTCGAGCGCGGGCGCGTCGTCGCGGAGGCCGTCCTCGCCGGCGCCGCGGGCCTGCTCTTCTACGCCTACATGCCGATCGCGGGCGACGCCTGCCCGCCCATGAACTGGGGCTACCCCCGCACCTGGGAGGGCTTCAAGCACGCGATCACCCGCGGCCAGTACGAGGCGATCGTCCCCGAGTCGGTGTTCACCTCGAAGTTCATCGGGCAGATCGCGACCTACTTCGTCGACATCCGCGCGCAGTTCACCCTCGTCCTCGCCCCGCTCGGGCTCGTCCCGTTCGCCGCGTGGAGCCTGCGCCGCGCCCCCTCGCCGGACGGGACCGCCCGCCGCTCCCTCCCCGTCCTCCCGGCCGCCGTCGGCCTCGCGGCCCTCGTCGCCGCCCTCACCGTCCTCGACCGCCTCTCCGGCGCGCTCGACCTCTCGTCGGTCCGCGTCGACAAGCTCCTGTTCCTCGTCCTGCTCCTGCTCGCGGCCGCCGGCCTCCACGCGCTGCTCTTCGGCCAGCTCGCCCCGCTCGTCCGCCGCGGCTTCGACGCCTCGCTCGACCGCTCGGTGCGCCTCGTCTCCTTCCTCGCCGGCGCGGGCATCCTCGCGTTCGTCGCCGTGGCGGGGTGCTGCCTCCTGAACCCGGTCGCCGAGTTCGCGATCGAGAACGCCCTCCACCTCGATCCCGCCTCCTCCCTCTACTTCTGGGTCGACGTCGCCCTCACCACCGTCCTCGCCGCGCTCTGGCTCGCGTTCTCCGTCTACCTCTTCGTCCGCGAGATCCTCCGCGCCCCCGCGATCGAGCCGGACGGCGACGAGATCTCCGAGCGCTGGCACCTGGCCACCTTCGTCTGCTTCGTCATGATGAGCTTCCTGCTGATCGCCCTGGCGAACCCCCGCGGCGACATCCAGGACGCCTTCATCCAGAAGGTCAAGTTCATCGCCTCCCACGGCCTCTACGGGCTCTGGATCGGCTACGGCATGGCCTACGCGCTGCGCCTGCTGCGCGACGACCGCCGCGTCCGCGCCGCCTTCCTCCCCGCCTGCGCCGCGATCGCCGTCGCCCCGCTCCTCCCGATCCACGAGAACTACTTCAACTTCGAGCTCTACGACAAGACCTCCGCCGCCGACATGGACGGCCACGACTTCGGCTGGCAGTTCGGCAACTACCAGCTCCGCGGCGCCCGCGCCATCGTCGAGGAGCTCTCCGACGACGAGGAGCCCCTCCCGAACCCCTCCTACCCGCCCGAGATGGAGACCAACGCCGTCTTCTACGGCGGCACCGACCCGGGGCGCTTCGTGCCGACCTACATGATCTACTCGGCCGGCGTCCGACCCGACGTCTACCTCATCACCCAGAACGCCCTCGCCGACCAGACCTACCTCGACACGATGCGCGGCCTCTACGCCGACTCCATCTGGATGCCGACGGCCGACGACAACCAGGTCGCCTTCGGCCAGTACTGGGACGACATCCAGACCGGCCGCCGCCCCGACCTCGGCGGCATCCGCCGCGACGCCTCCGGCCGCATGTCCGTCAACGGCGCCCAGGCCGTCATGGAGATCAACGGCATCATCGCCCGCCAGATCTTCGACCGCAACCGCGACGGCCACGCGTTCTACGTCGAGGAGTCCTACGCCATCGACTGGATGTACCCCTACCTCGTCCCCAACGGCCTGATCATGCGCATCCGCCACGACCCCGGCGCCCTCCCGCCCCGCGCCGTGCGCGACGACATGGACTTCTGGGACTGGTACGTGCGCCGCCTCCACGCCGACCCGAACTTCGCCCGCGAGATCCCCGCCCGCAAGGCCTTCAACAAGCTCCGCGGCTCCATCGCCGGCCTCTACGCCCGCTCCCGCCGCTACCGCGAGGCCGAGCGCGCCTACAAGGAGGCCCAGTCGCTCTACGTCTACTCCCCCGAGAGCGCCTTCCGCCTCGTCTCCGACATCCTCGTCCCCGAGCACCTCTTCGACCGCGCCGTCGCCGAGCTGCGCCTCCTCCAGGGCCTCGACCCCAACAACGCCCGCATCCCAGCCGACGCCATCCTCCGCCTCCAGCGCGCCGACGAGACGGCCCGCACCCTCGCCGCCCGCCTCGGCAGCCCCGACAACCCGCTCTCCGAGGAGGAGACGCTCCGCCTCGTCTCCGCCGCCCTCGAGATCGGCTCCGAGACCATCGCCAACGCCGCCCTCGCCGCCAGCGCCACCCGCGCCGACTTCTCCCCCGAATTCCCCCTCCGCACCGCCCTGCTCCTCGCCCGCCTCGGCCGCGTCCGCGAGGCCTCCACGATGCTCCGCCGCGTCCCGGACCTGCTCGCCTCCCCCTCGATCTCCGCCGAGGACGTCGCCACCGCGGCCGACGTCCACCGCAGCGCCGGCGCCTTCGCCGACGCCCTCGAGCTGCGCAAGCTCCTCCTCCGCCGCGACGCGACGGACTGGCGCACCTGGATCGAATACGCCGCCGACGCCCTCGCCGCCGGGGACAAGAAGCTCTTCGCCATCGGCATCCAGCAGGCCCGCCAGCACGGCGGCAACGAGGCCGAACTGGCCATCGGCCGTCGCTTCTCCGGCCGCTAGCCCACTCCGGACCGTGCCTTTCGCCCTCGGCTCTCCGCCCGAGGGCATCTGCGTCGCGACTCGGTCGGCCGATGCACCATATTCTACATGTATTTCTCTTGAAATTTCAATATTTTATTTGATAAAATTTTTGCCTTTCAGCCTTGCTCTGCGGACGTTTCCCCGTATCCCACTACGCCGGCGCGCCGAGAGCGCGGCGCATACTTTTTCACACACCTGTGCAAAAGAATATACTACCATTGAATTTGCAAGATTTATATTCAATCGAACCGAGGTTTTCCCCTCTTGCGCGCGCGCCTGTTTTTTGCTAGTATGTCGCGCATCCGCGCATTCGTCGCGCGTACCCTCACGACGGAACCGTTCCCATGACCTCCGAATCCCTCGACTCCGGGTCCACGTCCCCCCGCATCTTCACCGTCCGGTCGCTGTTCTTCTCCGCGCTCGGCATCTTCTTCATGTCCGGCCTCGCCAGCTTCCACGACTGGGTGCTGAAGGGCTCGCCGATGATCGGCAACCAGCTCCCCGTCGGCGCGTTCTCCTACCTGATGTTCGTCGGGCTCTTCTGGAACGGCCTCTGGATGCTCCTCGACCGCATCACCCACTCGCGCGTCGGGCTCGCCGCCTTCCGCGTCGTCGGGTTCGGGCTCCTCGCGGCCGTCGTCTGCCAGATCGGCCGGCAGGTTGGCGGCGCCGCGCCGTTCGCCCCCCTGCCGGCGGGCCTCGCCGCCGCCCGTGTCCCGCTTCACGTCCTGACCGTCCTCCTCGCGGCGGGAACGCTCGTCGCGTCCCTTTCGGGCGCCCGCCGCAGGCTCCGCGCCATCCTCGGCGCACTCCTCTCCCTTTCCGCCCTCCTTCTCCTCGGAATCCTCCTCTGGCAGTCCGGCGCCGAGAACCGCCTCGCCCGCTTCCTCTTCCTCCTGCTCGCCGGCTCGGTCCTCTCGGCGGCGGGGCTGCTCGTCGCGCGCCTCGGTCGCGATGCGGCCCGGCGTCCCGCGGCCCGCTTCCTCGGCCGCGTCGCTCTCCTCGTCGTCGCCGGCCTCGCCGGCCGCGCGCTCGGGGGCGGGGGGAACGGCACGGGATGGATCCACGGGCTCCTCGGCCGCGTCCTTCCCGCCGGGCTCCCCGTCGAGGCCGCCTGGTCCGTCGTCATCGGCGCCGTCGCCTCGCTCCTCTGGGGCGCGCTCGACCGCATCGCGGAGGAGCGCGGGGACGCCCGCACCTTCGCGGGGACGCTCGCGCTCTCCGGGCGCGAGATGGCGGTGGTGCTCGTCGCGACGCTCCTCGCCTGCTTCCCCCCGACCTCCGGCTTCTTCCGCTACTTCCAGCGGCAGCTGATGCTGCCCTGGCACTTCCTCACGAACAGCGGAACGTGGATCAAGTTCGGCCTGCTCACGACGGGCGACTCGTGGGGCGGGCAGCTGTTCGACTTCCACCTGCGGCCGGAGCTCTTCCCGGATCCGTGGCCGGGCGCGGGGAAGGACGTGCTCTCCTCCGCGGGCTACGAGCGCGTCTATACGGCGTTCTTCTCCGGGATGGTGACGCCGGAGGGGCCGGTCCCGTTCTCCGCGATCCCGTGGGATGCCTGGACGCGCCCGCTCCTGCACTGGACGCCGCTCGTGGTCCTGTTCGCGCTCTCGATCCTCTCCCTGCAGTTCCTCGTCCACCGCCAGTGGGCGCACCACGAGCAGCTCTCCTACCCGATCGCGCAGGTCGCGGGCGCGTTCTGCGCCGTGCGCGGCGGCCGCCGGGGCGTGCCGGACCTCTTCCGCAACCGGCTGTTCTGGTGGGGGTTCGTCCCGCTCTTCCTCCTGCTCGGCCTCGACTACCTCGCGCTCTGGTATCCGGACGACATCCCGGCGCTCTCGACGATGATGCCGAACCTGCGCTCGTGGTGGGTGCCGCTCACGACCAACATCCCGATCCTCAAGAAGTCGTTCGCGGGCTCGTGGTTCCTCTGCGGGCAGACCCTGTTCTTCTCCTTCCTCGGCATCTCCTACTTCGTCTCCTCGGAGATCTCGCTCTCCTTCGGCGTCACGCCGTTCCTGCTCGCGATCTTCAGCATTCTGTTCTATTCGACGACCGGTACGGTCCTCGAGGAAGGCACGCTCGACGCCGCGCGCTCCGGCGCCTACCTCGGCTACACGCTCATCCTGATCTACACGGGCCGCACCTACTTCAAGGCCGTCTTCGCCCGCGCGCTGCTGCCGCGCGGCGGATTCGGCCGGCCGGGCGCGCTCCGCGCCGCGGTCGCGGCGCTCTCGCTGCTCGCCTTCGCCGCGGGCTGGTGGCGCTTCGCGACGCACCCGATGCTGGAGGGCCACCGCGCGCTCTACGCCGTCGCGGCCGGCCTCGCGGCGCTCGCCGTCTGGGCCGCCCTCTTCGGCGGCCTGCTCCGCGGCCGCCGCGGGGACGCCGCCGCGCCCGCCCCGGCCGCGAAGCCCGCGCCCGGCGGGTTCTCCGCCGCCGACGAGGCCGCCGCCGACGCGGCGGCGGCGGCGGACCTGGCCGCGCCGGACGAGGTCGCGGTCCTCGCCGCGCGCGTCCTGCTGATGGCGTTCGCGGGCTTCGTCCTCGTCTTCTCGTGGATGTGCCAGAGCTGGCTCGTCGCGCTGTTCTACTCGCTGCTGCTGATGGCGCTGTTCCTCGTCTTCTCGCGCATCGCGTGCGAGACGGGCATCCCGTTCGCGCAGGCCGGCTGGAACCCCTCCAGCCTGCTGCTCAACGTCTTCGGGGCCGCCGCGCTCGGCCCGCAGGCCACGAACTTCGCCCTCTGGGGCACCTCGATCCTCACGCAGGACCCGCGCGAGGCGCTGATGCCCTACGCCGCCACGGGCGCCAAGGTGGCGGACGACGCCGGCGTCCCGATGAAGAAGGTCTTCCGCTTCGCCGTCGCGGCCGTCCTCGTCGCGCTCGCCGTCGCCTGGGGCGGCTCGACCTTCTCGCTCTACAACTACAACCCGATGAGCGACTCGTGGGCCGCGAACTACACGCCGAAGATGTACTTCGACCAGACCGCGCAGATGCTCGGCGGGATGGAGGCCTCGGGGATGCTCGAGGAGACGATGGCGCTCGAGCCGGACGGATCCCTCGCCTCGGAGTTCCTAGCCCCCATCCGGCGCCTCGGCCTCGCGCAGCCCAACGCCATCCGCAGCCACTACATCCTCTACGGGATGGCCGCCGTGATCCTGGTCTCGATGATGCGCTTCCGCTTCTCGAAGTTCCCGCTGCACCCGGTGATCTTCCTGATCGTCGGCACCTACCCGGGCTTCGGCGCCTGGGGCGTCTTCCTTCTGGGCTGGTTCATCAAGCAGGCCGTGGTGCGCTTCGGCGGCGGCGGCGTCTACCAGCGGCTCAAGCCGTTCTTCATCGGCATCATCTCCGGCGAGCTCGGCATGGCCGGCGTCGCCCTCGTCGTCGAGTTCTCCCACTACCTCTGGTACGGCCAGCCCGCCAAGGTCGTCGGCTGGTTCCTCCCCGG
>CAMOEO010000098.1 GCA_946612175.1 uncultured Verrucomicrobiota bacterium | reverse complement strand
CCCCGGCGCCCCGCGCCCGCCGCAGACCCTCGAGCAGCGCGTCGCCGCCTCCGGCACCTGGCGCCCCCGCGAGGCCCTCGCCCTCCTGCTCAAGATCGCCCGCGCCATGGAGGCCGCCCACGCCGCGGGCGTCATCCACCGCGATCTCAAGCCCGCCAACATCCTCCTCGACGGCGACCTCGAGCCCAAGGTCGCCGACTTCGGCCTCGCCCACCTCTCCTCCCCCGGCGGCCCCTCCGCCCCCCCCGCCCTCACCGTCACGGGCGAGAAGCTCCTCTCCCTCGGCTACGGCGCCCCGGAGCAGGAGACCGACGCCTCCCGCTGCGACGAGCGCACCGACGTCTACGGCCTCGGCGCCCTGCTCTTCTTCGCCCTCACCGGCCGCAACCCCCGCTTCTTCCGCGAGGGGGACCTCCCGGTCGAGGTCCGCCCCCTCCTCGTCAAGGCCCTCGCCACCGACCCCGCCCGCCGCCACCCCACCGCCGCCGCCTTCGCCGCGGACATCGCCGCGCTGCTCGCCGACCCCCGCCCCGCCGCGCCGACCGTCCGCACCACCTGGCGCTGCAAGTGGTGCGACACCGTCAACCCCCTCGAGAAGCGTTTCTGCGACCGCTGCGGCTGGGACGGCCTCGTCCACTGCCCCGAGTGCGGCGCCGAGCTCCGCTTCGGCGTCCCCTTCTGCGGCGTCTGCGGCGCCAGCCAGGCCGCCTACGAGGCCGCCGGACAGGTCCTCCGCCGCATCGAGCGCGCCCTCGAGGCGCGCGACCTCCCCGCCGCCGTCGACGCCGCCGCCATCCCCCTCACGCTCGAGCCCGCCGGCGCCTCCGGCCAGCGCCTCCTCGACCGCATCCGCGAACTCGGCGACCGCGCCCGCGCCGGAACGGCGCGCGCCGAGAGCCTCCGCGCCGCCATCCCCGTCGAGTTCCGCGCCGGCAACTTCGAGCGCGCCGCCGCGTACATCGACGAGCTCCGCGGCCTCTCCGCCGCGCCCGCCGACGCCTTCGACGCCGAACGCGCCGAGATTCCCGTGCGCATCGAGGTCCGCGACCTCGACCGCGTCGACCGCGCCGTCCGCGAACGGGACTGGGACCTCGCAGAACGCCTGCTCCGCCGCACCGAGCCCCGCACCGAATCCGGCGCCGCCCGCCACCGCGCCCTCTCCCGCCGTCTGCGGCGGCGCTCCGTCCGCCGCCGCGCCACCGCCTCCGTCGCGGCCCTCCTCGTCCTCGCCTCCGCCTACCTGCTCCTCGCCCCCGCCGCGATGCGCCGCGCCGGCCCCGGCCCCTCCCCGGCCTGGGCCCCCTACCTCGCCGCGGCCTCCCTCCCCGGCTCCGCCGGACGCGCCCTCTCCGCCTGGGCCGCCCGGCTCGGCGTCCCCGATCTCGGCCCCTACGCATCCGTCCCCCCCGCCCTCGTCGCCCTGCGCCGCGACCACGCCGCCGAGATCGCCCGCGCGGAGTCCCTCCTCGCCGAGGCCTCCGCCGCCCCCCTCTCCGACTACCGCGCGGCCCTCGTCGCCGCCCGCGACGCCGCCCAGGCCCGCGGCGACTTCCCGGAGACCCGCCGCTTCGCCGACGAGATCGCCCGCCTCGACCGCGAGCGCACGCTCCCGTCCGGATCCTTTCCGGTCGACGCGAACACCGACCGCGCCTCCTTCCGCCTCCGCCTCGCGGCCGCCCGCCGCCCCGCCCTCGAGGCCCGCTCCGCCGCCTGGCGCGCCTACGCCGACGCCCTCTCCCGCGAAGTCGCCGAACGCACCCGCCGCGGCGACCTGGACGCCGCCGCCGCCTTCGACGCGGAGCTCCGCACCGTCCTCGACTCCCCCGCCCACGCCGCCGCGCGCGCCGCCCTCGAGGAAGCCCTCCGCGCCGCCGACACCCCCTGACCCGAGCAATTCCCCCTTGCTTTTTTCCCCGCTTTCGGGTTGAATACACCCCGAACGAACCCGGAGTTCCCCCCATGAAAGAAATCGCAGGCACCCTGTCCGCCGCCGGCATGAAGTTCGGCATCGTCGTCAGCCGCTTCAACAGCCTCTTCACCGAACAGCTCCTCCGCGGCGCCGAGGACTGCCTCCTCCGCCACGGCGCCAAGCCCGCCGACATCGCCTTCGTGCGCGTCCCCGGCGCCTCCGAGATTCCCTTCGCCGTCCAGCGCCTGCTCAAGTCCGGCCGCTACGACGCCGTCCTCGCCCTCGGCTGCGTCATCCAGGGCGCCACGCCCCACGCCGACCTCATCGAGCAGCAGGTCGCCCGCTCCCTCACCCAGCTCGGCCTCCAGTACGACCGCCCCGTCACCGGCGGCCTCGTCGCCGCCGCCAGCCTCGACCAGGCCATCGAGCGCGCCGGCACCAAGATGGGCAACAAGGGCTGGGATGCCGCCATGGCCGCCATCGAGATGGCCTCCGTCTTCAAGCAGCTCTAGACACGCGGAGTCCGCGGAGCCCCTGCTCCCATCGGCGCCCGTCGCGGGAGGCGGCTTGCCTCCCCGGCGGGCTTTCTGGTAGGATGGACGGCGCGGGGCGCGCCACGCCCCGCGGAGATCCTCCGCCATGTTCCGCCGCCTCGCCAGACTCCTTCCCCGCGCGCTCGCCGCGCTCCTCGCGCTCGCCGTCGTCGGCGCGGCGTTCGCGCTCGTCCGCGCGCGCACCCTGCCCGACGTCGAGGTCCCGATCCTCCGCTACCCCCGCATCGACACGACGGCCTCAGACGACCGAACCGTCTCGACCGACGACTTCCTCCGCCAGCTGGCCGATCTGGGCAGCGGCGGGTTCGAGGCCGTCACCCCCGCCCGTCTTCGCCAGTATGCCGTCTGGGGCCGTCCCCTCCCGCCCCGCCCCGTCCTCCTCACCATCGACGAAGCCTCCGCCGCCCTCCTGCCGCGCCCCGCCACGGTAGCCCCCGGCGCCGCCGGCCTTGGCGGGCCCGTCGGGACGTGGTCCGTCGAGGAGATGCTTCGCGACCTTTGCTGCACGGCGCTGGTCGACCTCCCCGAGGGGCCGGCCGCCCTGCGGGGCCGCTCCGGGGCCGCCGACCCGCGCGCCGCCGCGCAGGCCCGCGGCGTGCTCCGGTTCGCCCCGTTCCGCCCCGGCGCCGATGGCCGCCGCCCCCGCTTCGGCTTCTCGGACGAGGAGGGCGTCGCGCGCATCGGCCCGCGCACCGACTTCTCCGCCCTCCCCCGCCTCACCGTCCCGGGCGGCGAGCACCGCTTCGCCGTCGAGGTGCTGCAGGACTCCGTCGATCCCGCCTTCTTCGGCACGCTCCGCGTCCGCTACGACCTCGGCGAACCGATCCGGATCAGCATCCTCGCCTACGGAAAGGGAGCCCAAAGCCCGACCGCGCAGTTCGACGTGCCGGCCCCGCTCGCCCCCGGCCAGTTCGCTTCGGTCGCGCTCCCCGCCGGCATCGCCTTCCCGGTCGAGGTCGACCTCTACGACCCCACCCGCACGATTCTGCACTACGTGGAGAAGATCCCGCGCCGCGCCGTCGTCCGCGCCCCGAACTACCGGATTCCCCTCGCGCCGCCCTCCGACGCCGTGTCCTTCGAGCCCCTCTGACCCCGCCCCGCCGCCCCCGTGCTCTCCGTCCTCGCCCTTCCCCTCCTCGCCTCGCTGCTCGCGGCCCTCGCCTGCGGCGCGATCGGCACGCTCTGCGTCGTCCGCCACAGCACGTACGCCGCCGGCGCGGTCTCCCACGCCTGCTTCGCCGGGCTCGGCCTCGCGCACTGGTGCGCCGCCGTCCTCGGCCTCGACTGGTTCTCGCCCACGCTCGGCGCGCTTCTCGCCGCCGTCGGGGCCGCCCTCTTCCTCGCCCTCGCCCCCGCGGCGCGCGGCGCGCGCGGGGACGGCGCGCTCTCCGCGGTCTGGGCCGTCGGCATGGCGATCGGCCTCGCGTTCCTCTCCGCGACGCCCGGCTACCAGGGGGACCTGCTCGGCTACCTCTTCGGCTCCGTCCTCTTCGTCGCCCCCGCCGACATCGCGGCGATGGCCGCGTTCGACCTCGCGCTCGCGCTCGCGCTGGCCCTCTTCTGGCGCGGCATCCTCGCCGTCTCCTTCAACGAGCGCCTCGCCGCGCTCCGCGGCGCCCCCGTGCGCCTCCACTCCTGCGTGCTCTCGCTCGCCACCGCGCTCGCCGTCGTCCTGCTCGTCCGCGCCGTGGGGATCGTGCTCGTCGTCGCCCTGCTCGCCCTCCCCGCGATCGCCGCCCGCCGCCTCGCCCGCCGCCTGCTCCCGACGATGGCCGTCGCGGCCCTGCTCGCCTTCCTCGCCCTCGCCGCCGGCCTCCTCCTCGCGTGGCGCCTCGACTGCCAGCCCTCCGCCCCGACCGTCCTCGTCGCCGCCGCCTTCGCGCTCCTCGCCCGTCCGTGCGGGCGCTTGACGCGCCGCGCCCGCGGGTGCTAGAGTGGACGGCGATGCGGCGCGCCGGCCCCGTCGGCCCCGCGCGGCCGCCCCACCCCCCAACCGCAAGGAGCTCCCATGAAATCCCTCAAGGGAACCCAGACCGAACGCAACCTGCTCGTCAGCTTCGCCGGCGAGTCCCAGGCCCGCAATCGCTACACGTTCTTCGCCAGCCAGGCGAAGAAGGACGGCTACGTCCTCGTCCAGGCCGTCTTCGAGGAAATCGCCAACCAGGAGAAGGAGCACGCCAAGAGGATGTTCAAGTGGCTCGAGGGCTCCTCCCTCGAGATCACGGCCTCCTTCCCCGCCGGCGTGATCGGCGACACCGCCGCCAACCTCCGCGCCGCCGCCGCCGGCGAGCACGAGGAGTGGAGCGAGGCCTACCCCGCCTTCGCCGACAAGGCGGACGAGGAGGGCTTCCCCGAGATCGCCGCGATGTACCGCATGATCTCCGTCGCCGAGAAGTACCACGAGGAGCGCTTCCGCCGCCTCCTCGAGCGCGTCGAGAACGGCACCATGTTCCGCAATGGCGCCCCCGTCGCCTGGCGCTGCCGCAACTGCGGGTTCGTCACGGAGGCCCCCGAGGCCCCCGAGAAGTGCCCCGCCTGCCTCCATCCGCGCGACTACTTCGAGCGCCTCGGCGAGAACTTCTAGCCGTGCGCATCGCCGGCGGAACCCTGCGCGGCCGCACCCTCAAGGCCCCGCCCGGCGACGTCCTGCGCCCGACGCAGGACGCCGTCCGGGAGGCGCTCTTCTCCATGCTCGCCTCCGTGGTCCCCGGCTGCTCCTTCCTCGACCTCTACGCCGGCACCGGCGCGGTCGGGCTCGAGGCGTTCAGCCGCGGCGCCGCCGCCGCGACCTGGGTCGAGCGCTCCCCGCGCTCGCTCCGCCTCCTGGAGGCCAACCTCGCGGCGTGCTGCGGGTCGCCGCTCCCGCCCGGCCTCCGCGTCGTCCGCGCCGACGTCGCCGCCTGGCTCCGCCGCCCGGACCTCCCGCCGGGCTCCGTCGACGTCGCCTTCGCCGACCCGCCCTACGTCGAACGCGAGGGCGAGGACGACGGCATGTCCGCCCTGCTCGCCTCCCTCCGCGACTCCGGCCTCCTAGCCCCCCGCGCCTTCTTCGCCGCCGAGCAGCGCGACCGCACCCCGCCGCCCGTCTGCGAAGGCTTCGAGACCATCGTCTCGCGCCGCTACGGCCGGACCTCCCTCACGATCCTCCGCACCCGCCCCGACGCCCCGTGAAAAACCGCTGGCTCCCGCTCTTCCTGCTCGTCACCACGGTCCTCGCCGTCCTCTTCCTCCTCCCCATCCTCCTCGTCGTGAAGGGCGGGTTCTGGGACGACGGCGGCTTCACGCTGCGGCACCTCGCGTCGGTCTTCCGCAACCCCATCTACGCCGAGGGGCTCGCGAGCAGCGTCCTCATCGCGCTCGGCACGACCTCGCTCTGCCTCCTCGTCGCCGTCCCGCTCGCCTGGATCTCGCACAAGTACGACTTCGCCGGCAAGGGCGTCTTCTCCGCCGTCGTCCTCGTCCCGATGATCCTCCCGCCGTTCGTCGGCGCCATCGGCATGCAGCAGATCCTCGGCCGCTACGGCGTCCTCAACGCCGTGCTCGGCACGTCCGTCGACTGGCTCGGGCAGGCGCGCTACTGGGGCGTCGTCTGCATCCAGGCCCTCGCGCTCTACCCCATCGTCTACCTCAACGCCACCGCCTCGCTCGCCAACGTCGACCCGGCGATGGACGAGGCCGCCGCGAACCTCGGCTGCCCGGCCTGGCGCCGCTTCTTCCGCATCACCCTCCCGCTCATCGTCCCGGGGCTCTTCGCCGGCTGCACGATCGTCTTCATCTGGAGCTTCACCGAGCTCGGCGCCCCGCTGATGCTCGGCTACACCTCCTGCGCCTCGGTCCAGGTCTTCGACGCCCTCAAGGAGATCGGTTCCTCGCACTTCCCCTACGCGCTGGTCTTCGTCGTGCTCTCGGCCTCCGTCCTGCTCTACGCGCTCGGCAAGCTCGCGTTCGGCCGGCGGACCTTCGCGATGCAGGGCAAGGCCGCGGTGAACTTCCAGCCCCGCCGCCTCCGCGGCGCCTCCGCGCTGCTCGCCGCCCTGCCGTTCCTGCTCGTCTCGTTCCTCGCGCTGCTGCCGCACTTCGGGGTCGTGCTCACCTCCCTCTCGAAGCCCGGCTCGTGGTACGGCACGGTCCTGCCCCGGGTCCTCACGACGGCCAACTACGCCGAGGCGCTCGGCCACGAGATGACCGTGGCCTCGATCCGCAACTCGCTGCTCTTCGCGTCCGTCGCCGTCGTGGCGAACCTCGTCCTCGGCGTCGCGATCGCCTTCCTCGTCGTGCGCTCGAAGCTGCGCGGCGCGGGCGTCCTGGACGCGCTCTCGATGATCCCGCTCGCCGTGCCCGGCCTCGTGATGGCGTTCGGGTACCTCGCGATCAGCTCGTGGCTCTCCAACCTCGGCTGGGTCCGCTCGAGCGCCTTCTGGACGGCGCTCTTCGACGTGCGCGTGAACCCGACGCTCTTCCTCGTCGTCGCCTACGCGGTGCGGCGCCTGCCCTACATGGTCCGGAGCGCCGTCGCGGGCCTGCAGCAGACGAGCGAGGCGTTCGAGGAGGCCGCCTGGAACCTCGGGGCCTCGCCCGCTCGCACCGCCCGCGCCGTCACGCTCCCGCTCATCGCGGCGAACCTCGTCGCGGGCCTGCTCCTCGCCTTCGCCTTCTCGATGCTCGAGGTCTCCGACTCGCTCATGCTCGCGCAGCAGGCGCGCTACTACCCGATCACGAAGACGATCTACGAGCTCTTCCAGCTGCTCGGCACCGGCAAGTACGTCGCCAGCGCCCTCGGCGTCTGGGCGATGATGTTCCTCACCGTGACGATCGCCGGCGTCTCCGTCCTCCTCGGCAAGAAGATGGGCGCCCTCTTCCGCGTGTAGGCCGTTTTCCGCGCCCGCGCGGCGTTTTCGATGGACAGGGCACGGGGGGACGTGGTAGTATGGCCGCCCCGAGGTCGCGCCACCGCCCCCCCGGGCGCCGGGGCCGGCCTCCCGGAGACATCCCGCGCGCCCCGCCCCGCGCGGCGCTCCACTCCGGAATCCCCAACCCCACCCCAAGTCAAATGAGCAACTCCTCCGCCGGCCACCACGACTACGAGCAATCGAGCGTGGACGAAAGCCAGAAGCGCGGCTTCTGGTCCATGTTCGTCATCATGATGGGCTTCACGTTCTTCTCCGCCTCGATGTGGGTGGGGCTGACGCTCGCGAACGGCGACCCGAAGATCCACTTCGCGGGCCTGTCCTTCGCGAACTTCGTCTGGGCCGTCATGGCCGGCAACCTGATCCTCGGCCTCTACACGGCGCTGCTGGCCTACCCGGCCGCCAGGACCGGCCTCTCCGTCCACCTGCTCTCGCGCTACTCGTTCGGCACGCGCGGCTCCAACATCCCGTCCGCGGTCCTCGCGATCACGCAGATCGGCTGGTTCGGCGTCGGCGTCGCGATGTTCGCCATCCCGGCCGCGTGGTGGCTGGCCGACGCGAGCTGGCTGCAGGGCACGTGGCTGGTCGGCGGCGTCCGCGAGAGCTTCTTCGGCGCCGAGAAGGAGCTGCCGCTGCGGCTGCTCTGGACGCTCACCATCGTCTCCGGCATCGTGATGACCTCGTCGGCCTACTTCGGCATCAAGGCGCTGCACGTCATCTCCGTCGTCTCCGTCCCCGCCATCGCGATCCTCGGCGGCTGGTCCGCGATCCAGGCGCTCTTCTTCGACTCCGTCGAGACGATCGCCGCGAACAACCCGGCCATCGACGCCACGGCGATCAGGAACGGCTGGGACGTCCTCGTGCAACACCAGCCGGCCACCGCTCCGGACAGCGTCAGCACGGCGGTCGGCATGGTCATCGCCATCTCGCTCGGCATCGGCTCGTTCGTCTCCGGCGGCTCCTGCACGCCCGACTTCACGCGCTTCGCGAAGACGCCGAAGATCGCCGTGACGACGACGGTCCTGGCGTTCTTCATCGGCAACTCGCTCATGTTCTTCTTCGGCGGCGCCGCCGCGATGGTCTACGGCAAGAACGACATCTCCAACGTGATGTACATCCAGGGGCTGCTGCTCCCAGCCGTCGTCGTGCTGCTGCTCAACATCTGGACGACGAACGACAACGCGCTCTACACCTCGGGCCTCGGCCTCGCCAACATCACGGGCCTGCCGAAGCGCTTCCTCGTGCTCTTCAACGGGGCTCTCGGGACCGTCGCCGCGCTGTGGCTCTACAACCACTTCTGCGGCTGGCTCACGATCCTCAACACGTTCATCCCGCCGTGCGGCGCGATCCTGATCGCGGACTACTTCGTCCGCGCACGGCGCCGCTACCCGGAGATGAAGGACAAGAAGTTCGTCTGCGTCTCGCCGCCAGCCGTCGTCGCGTGGGCGCTCGGTTCCGTCGTCGCCCTCGCCGGCTTCGGCTACATCGAGATGGGTTCGTTCTTCAAGATGGGCATCCCCGCGATCAACGGCATGGTCGTCGCGGCGCTCGTCTACCTGGCGCTCTCCGCCGTCTGCCCCTGCACCCGCAAGTGCAAGTGCGCCGATGGCGCCTGCGCGACGAAGTAGCTCGCACACTCGCCCGCGTCCGCGCCCTTTGAACCCAAGCACCGTTTGGCCGCCGCACGCACCCGCGTGCGGCGGCCAAACGGTAATAGGCGCGCCGTGCTCGACGGCGCGTCGGCAACGGCTTCTCGAAGGTGGAGCGCCGTGCCCGACGGCGCGTCGGCAAAGACTTCCCGAAGGTGGCGCGCCGTGCCCGGCGGCGCGTCGGCAACGGCTTCTCGAAGGTCTTGCCGGGGACAGCGGCGGCGATCCGATGACCGCAACCGCCAGGCCAAGCGTGAACGGAACGCCGATCCGGAGCGGCTTTTACCGAATTCTACACATATTTTTTACTACAATTTCAAGGTTTATTTTTTGTTCTTGTGTTTTCCCCATCCCCGTGCTACTCTTTTCCCATGCCCTACGGACGTTCCCCCACCTCCCGCTACCGCTGGCGCGCCGACCGCGAGCCAGAGGAATTCTATTCCGGTCTATTCTCCCCCGCGACGGAGGACCGCTATAACGGAATGTTCGCCATCGGGCTCCTCGAAGTCGCCGTCCTCTGCTGGCCCGTCACGCTCGGCCTTCTCG
>CAMOEO010000097.1 GCA_946612175.1 uncultured Verrucomicrobiota bacterium | reverse complement strand
CGGCATCCCGCATCGCTTCGGCAGCCCGGATGCTCCCCGCCCGCCCACGCCCGCTACGGCTTCGCCGTCCGGTCCGAATCACGGCTCCGGGCGATCTCCGCGTCCATTCGCCGACCGTGTTTTAAACTTGTGTGATTCTCCGCTTCCATAGCGGTGAATCACGTGTAGAATTCGGTGATGTTCAAGGCCATGGAACTTCGGTGGAACGGGCCGAAGGTCTGGCCACCGTGGTCTCGCGCAGGATCCTGCCCCCTCCTGCGCCACGCCGGGCCTCCCCCTGCGAGAAGGGACGGCATCGGCGAAGACCCGTTTGCGGGCCTCCGCGACGGCGCGGCGCCAAAAAGTGGGGAAGGTCCAGCCCGCGCACCGCGGGCGCGCGGCCGCGGGGCGGTGTTGCGGGGGAGGGGAGGGGTATGGTAGACTCCGGGCCATGAACGGATGGTTCGACCAACAGGTTCTCCTCGCCTTCGACGGGGCCCGATGGGGGCTCGTCCCGGCCGCCTGGGCCGTCTTCGCCGCGGCCGCGGCGGTGCTGGGCGCGTGCGTGGGCTCCTTCCTCAACGTCTGCATCTACCGCATTCCGCTCGACCAGTCCGTCGTGCGGCCGCGGTCGCACTGCATGTCGTGCGGCGCGCTCATCCCGTGGTACCACAACCTGCCGGTCGTCAGCTACTTCGTCCTGCGCGGGCGCTGCGCGCGGTGCGGCGCGCGCTTCAGCTTCCGCTACGCGGCGGTCGAGGCGCTCGTGGCGCTGCTGTTCGTCGCCGTGTTCTGCGCCTTTCCCCCGGCCGGGGCGTCCGCGCCCCTCGGCATCGTTCCGGTTTCGCTCGGCGGGGCGGAGGGGGCGGTTCCGTCGCTGCGGCCGCTCGGGGCGATCCCGGTCCGCTGGCTGTTCGTCTCGGGCCTCGTCATCGGGACGTTCGTCGACTTCGACCACTACTTCCTCCCGGACAGCGTGACGATCGGCGGGATGGCCGCGGGGCTCGTCTGCTCGCTGCTCGTGCCGGAGATCCAGCCGCTGCTGGTCTTCGTGCACGCCGCGCCGGACGGGCCGGTCACGGCGATCCGCTTCGCGGAGGCCCACTCGCGGTGGGCGGCGCTGGCGCTCTCCGCGGCGGGGCTCGCGGCGGGGTTCGGCGGGCTGCAGGCGGTGCGGGCCGCGGGGACGCGGTTCTTCCGCAGGATCGGGCACATCGGGCCGGAGGAGGAGGCGATGGGCTTCGGCGACGTGAAGCTCCTCGGCGCGATCGGCGCCTTCTTCGGTCCGCTCGGCGCGCTGGTGACGGTCGTCCTCGGCGCGGTGGCCGGCGTGCTGGTCGCGGTCCCGCTGCTGCTCGCGGGGCGCCGGACGCTCCTTTCGCGCATCCCGTTCGGCCCGTACCTCTCGCTCGGCGCGCTGCTCTGGCTCCTGTGGGGGCGGCGGCTCGTGCTCGCCTACCTGCTGTTCGCGCCGCCGTGGCGCGTGGCGCTCTAGCCGGGGAAGGGGCCGCACGGTGGAGGAGGACGGCGAGGCGAAGATCCCCTTCGGGGACCCCGCGCGGCACGAACGCCGCGCGGAGCGCCTGCGCGCGTGCCGGACGCGGGTCCTGCACCGCATCGTCCTGCTGCTGCTCGCCGCGGCGTTCGTCGTGGCGGGGTTCTTCGCGCGGCTGGCGGCCGTGGGGCTTCCGGCGGCGTGGGTCGAAAGGCTGGAGGCGCTGGTCTCCTCCGGATCGTTCGCCGTCGAGCTCGACCGCGTGACCTTCTCGGTGGCGTCGGGCAGCCTGCGGATCGGCGAGGCGAACGTGTACCAGACGGGGCTGCTGCGGCCCCCGGTCGCCCGGGTCCAGGGCGCGGCGATCGTCGTCCGCCCGAAGCCGTGCCGCCCCGATGCGACCTGGATCGACTCCGTCGAGATCGCCGAGCTGTCGGTCTCGATGCCGGCGTTCGGCGAGGAGTCCGAGGCGGCCGCGGAAGCGGAATCGCCGGACGAGGACCGGGGGCCGACCATCCCGGACTTTCCGGCGGTGGCGTTCCGTTGCCGCCGGGCGGACATCCTCGGGCTGCGGGCGCACGGGCTGAACGGGCTCGTCTCGGCGCGGGACGGCGTGATCGAAGTGGACGAGGCGCACGCCCGGTTCAACGCGCCGGGCGAGATCGCGCAGCGGATGGAGGGCTCGGTGAAGATCGACCCGGTCGCGTACACGTTCTCGTCGGACGGACAGGGGAGCCTCGACCCGAACAAGCTCGCGGCGCTGCTCGAGACGGTGGACGCCCCGTCCGTCGTGCGGGAGCTGGCGAAGTTCGAGTTCCCGGCGGCGGCGCCGAGGGTCGAGGCGGCGTACCGCTACGATCCGGCGCACGGGGTGCGGACGCTGCGCCTCGCGCTGGAGGGCGGCATGTCGCTCTACAACGGGGTGCAGATCTCGGGCTTCCGCGGCGTGGTGGACGTCGGCGGCGACGGCGCGTGGAACCGCGTCGGCGTCGAGGACCTCCACGTCGAGCGTCCCGAGGGCGCGGTGGACGGCCGGCTGGACCTGGACCTGGACGGGGAGACGATCGACTTCCGCGCGGTCTCGACGATCGACCCGCTGCGGTGCGCGGCGATGATCGGGCTGCTCGACGCGGATACGGACCTGCCCCTCGCGTTCGAGAACCCGACGGTCGTGACGGCGGAGGGGGTCTTCGGCTTCTCGGATTCGTCGGAGGAGCGGACCTCGATCCGGATTTCGGCGCGGGCGCCGGCGCTCGACGCCAAGGGCGTCCGCTTCACCGGCGTTTCGGCGGACGGGACGATGGAGGGAACGGTGCTCGACGTCCCGGAGATCTCGGCCGCCGTCTTCGGCGGAACGCTCGAGGGCTCGCTGTGCCTCGCCCTCGCGTCGGCGTCCTGCCCGACGAGCCGCCTGGCGGCGGCGGTCGAGCTGAAGGACGTGCGGCACGAGGAGTTCTCCCGGGTGGCGGGGTCGGCGGTCGAGGACTCCCGCGGGCGGCTCGACCTGACGGCGGAGCTGGCCGGGCCGCTGGACGACATCGTGTCGACCGCGCTCCTGCGGACGACGGCGTCGGGCCGGCTCTCGATGCGCGACTGCCGCGTCTTCCGCGTGCCGTTCTTCTCGGGCGCGGGGGACCTGCTCTCGGGCTCCGTTCCGGGCGTGGACCTCCTGCTGGAGGAGGACCGCCTGGTGGCGAAGGGGACGTACGAGGACGGCCGGCTGCAGCTCACGCGCCTCGACATCCAGGGCTCGGTCTTCAGCATCCGGGGGCGGGGCCGCGCCTGGCGCGACGGCGAGATCGACCTCACGCTCGACGTGCACCCCTTCAACCGCGGCTCGTGGATCGGAAAGGGCGTGTACTACCTGTTCACGCCGCTGGCGAAGATTCTCGCCATCCGCGCGACGGGGACCGTCCGCAACCCCCGTTGGAGCTCCGCGCGCCTCTCCTCCGGCTCCGACCGCAAGTAGCGCGGCGCCTCCGTTCCGCGGCCGCGGAGGGGGAGGGGCCCTAGGACGGGTCGTCGATCGACTTCCAGTCGTACTGCTGCTTGACGTACTCGACGAACGAGGCGTCGTCGCACATCGACTTGCCGGGCGAGTCGGAGAGCTTCACGACGGGGTGGCCGTTGCTCTGCGTGAGCTTCATCACGATGGAGAGCGGCTCGACGCCCATGTCGTTGGTGAGGTGGGTGCCGATGCCGAAGGTGACCTTGATCCGGCCGTGGAAGCGGCGCGCGATGGCGAGCGCCTTGCGCGTGTCGAGGCTGTCGCTCCAGCAGGCGGTCTTCGTCGTCGGGTCGATGCGGAGGCGCCGGTAGTGGTCGATCAGCATCTCGCCCCACGTGAACGGGTCGCCCGAGTCGTGGCGGCAGCCGTCGAAGAGCTTGGCGAAGTAGAGGTCGAAGTCGCGCAGGAAGGCGCGGAAGCCGAAGATGTCGGAGAGGCCGATGCCGAGCTCGCCGCGGTACTCGTGCGCCCACATGTCGAGCGTGCGGCGCTGCACCTCGGAGACGCGCACGTCGGTGCCCATGACGCCCATGAAGAGCTCGTGCGCGAACGTGCCGATCGGCGAGACGCCGAACTTGCGGGCGAGGTAGACGTTCGAGGTGCCGGAGAAGAAGCGGCGGCCGCGGTCGGCGAACTCGCGCACGACCTCCTCCTGCCACGCGCCGGAGTAGCGGCGGCGCAGGCCGAAGTCCGCGACCTTGAAGCCCCAGTCGGCATGGCGGTCGAACGCGTCGATCTTGCGGCGCAGGCGGCGGCGGGCCTCGGCGAGGCTCTTCACGCGGCCGCGCATGTAGACCTCCTGCACGATCGCGAGGACGGGGATCTCGAACCAGATCACGTCGCGCCACGGGCCCTCGGCCCAGATCGCGACGCCGCCCTGGCGGGAGGGGTCGGCCTCGACGTGCACCTGGTCGCGGTAGAGCCAGAGGCGCCGGAGGTAGTCGCAGAAGTCGCTCGCGAGGAAGCGGATGCCGCGCAGGTAGTCGATCTCCTCGTCCGTGAAGCGCAGCGTGCAGAGGTGGTCCAGCTCCTCGTTGATCGCGGGGACGTAGGGGCGCAGGTCGACGCCCTTCGTGCGGAGGCGGAACTCGACGCGGACGTTGACGGTCGGGAGCTGGTGCAGCACGAGCTGCCCCATCGTGAACTTGTAGAAGTCCTGCTCGAGCAGGGAGGTGATGATGGGCGCGTCCATGGCGTGGCGTGGCGGGGGAGGTCGGGGAAGGTCGGGGCGGGCTAGGGAAGGTCGTTCTCGGCGGGGGAGGCCGCCGCCGGGCCGGGGCGGCCGATGCCGACCGACGTCGCGTGCGGCACCGCGGGGCGCGCGGGGTCGTGCGGGACGAAGTCGGGGTGGGGGCGGAACTGCTCCGGGCGGGCGACGATGTCGTCCCCGGTGAGGAACGTGCGGTCGGCGCCGGCGCTGAGGAAGATCGGGACGCCGTTGGAGCAGTCGTAGAAGAACGGGCGGTTCCAGCCGTCGTTCATGAGCTTCTTGACGTACGGGCCGCACCAGTTCGGGGCGCCGACGTCGTTGCGCAGGGCGAGCAGCCCGCCCTCCTGGTGGGTGGGGTAGCGGCCGACGTCGATGCGGAAGTGCTCCAGCGCCATGCACATCGTGTCGACGGCGTTGGTGGTCCATTCGTACTGCGTGCGGCCGCCGCGGGAGAGGTCGACCGCGTGGCGGGAGGCGGAGACGAGCGCGAGCCCGACGAGCAGGAGGAACGCGGCGACGACGACGAGCGCGCCGCGGTTGGAGTCGCCGACGCCGGCGCGGCGGCCCATCTTGCGGAGGGCCTGGTCGCGGGCCTCGACGATCTTCTCCTTGGCGGCGCGGCGCTCCTCGCGGTCGCCGGGGCCGAAGCCGGGCGGCGGGCGGAGCGTCTTTCCGCAGGCGGGGCACTTCAGCTCCGCGGGGGGCCACGGGACGCGCTCCCCGCAGTACGGGCACCTGCAGACCCTGTTCTCGAGTCGCGGGAGGAGGGGCCCCTCGCGCTTCGGCGGGAGGCGGACCGCCCCCTTGCGCTTCGGCGGGAGCCGGAGGCGCGGCAGCGCGGCCTTGAGCGCGGCGTTCTGGTCCGCCAGCTCCGCGGCCTCGCCGACCAGCGTCGGCGGCCGCCCGGCGGCGGGGTCCTCAGGGGTCTTCATTGCGCAGCGCGAGGGTGTCGAGGTCGATCCGGCGGTAGAAGCAGTTGCGCGGCTCGCCGCGCGCGTTGCGCGTGTGGCAGATGCCGTGGCGCGCGCCCGCCGGCCAAGGGCGCACGAGGTAGAGCAGGGAGTTCTGCTCGCAGTTCACGTAGGCGGCCGCGAGCTCGAACCGGCACCCCGAGGTGGCGCCCTTCTCCCAGAACGCCCGGCGGGAGGTGCTGTAGAGCACGAGGCGGCGCGACGCGAAGGCCTCGCGCATCGCCGCCTCGTTCGTGTAGGCCACGAGGATCACCTCGCGGGTGTCGGCGTCCTGCACGGCGACCGGCACGACGCCCGACACGCCGTCGAGCTTCGTGAAGTCGAGCGCGAGGGCGAGGCCCTCCTCCCGGTCCGCCGGCATGGCGCGGGCTACTGCGGGACGAACTCGCTCTTCGGGACGCCGCAGAGGGGGCAGGCCCAGCTGTCGGGCAGGTCCTCGAAGGCGGTGCCGGGGGCGATGCCGGCGTCGGGGTCGCCGAGGGCGGGGTCGTACACGTAGCCGCAGGTGGGGCAGACGTACTTCTGCATGGGAGGGGTTCCTTGGTCGGAGGGTGGTGCCGCGCGGCGGCCGCCGGCGCCGGCGGCCCGGCCACGCGGAATCATGGCGCGGATTCTACCACGCCCCCCTTCCGGAAGTCCAGCCGGAATGTCGCGCCGGGCGGGCCTAGTCCTTTTTGCGCAGGTCGACGACGCGGCGGATCTTGCCCTCGGAGCGCGGCAGCGTGTGCGGCTCCACGAGCGTGATCTTCGCGGTGAGGCCGGTGATGGACTTCACGGCGGCGCCGACGCGCTTGCGCAGCTGCTCGAGGTGGCGGATGTCGTCGGAGAAGTTCTCCGGCGTCACCTCGACCTTCACCTCCAGCGTGTCGAGCGCGCCCGTGGGCGTGACGACGATCTGGTAGTGCGGCAGGACCTCCGGGACCTTCAGGAGGCCGGACTCGACCTGCGACGGGAAGAGGTTCACGCCGTGGACGATGATCATGTCGTCGCTGCGCGCGTTGATGCGCGCGATGCGGCGCACGGTGCGGCCGCAGGGGCAGGGCGCCGTCTCAATGCGCGTGAGGTCGCGCGTGCGGTAGCGGATCATCGGGCAGCCGGTGCGGTCGAGCGTCGTGAAGACGAGCTCGCCCGACTCGCCGTCCGGCAGCGGCTCGAGCGTGTCCGGGTCGATGACCTCGGGGTAGAAGTGGTCCTCGAAGATGTGCAGGCCCGTGCGGTGGACGCAGTCGCCGCCGACGCCGGGGCCGGCGATCTCGGTGAGGCCGTAGATGTCGTGGGCCACCAGGCCGGTGTACTCCTCGATCTTGTCGCGCATCTCCTCGGTCCAGGGCTCGGCGCCGAAGAAGCCGTGCCGGAGCTTCATCTCCTTGCGGAAGTCGATGCCCTTCTTGTGCCCCTCGTCGATGATGTGCAGGAAGTAGGACGGCGTGCAGGCGATCGTCGTGACGCCGAGGTCCTTCATCAGCATGATCTGGCGGTCGGTGTTGCCGCCGGAGATCGGGAGCACCGCGCAGCCGTAGGCCTCGGCGCCGTAGTGCAGGCCGAGCCCTCCGGTGAAGAGGCCGTAGCCGTAGGCGACCTGAACGACGTCGTTGGGCGTCACGCCGCCCATCGCGAGGCAGCGCATCACGCCGTTCTTCCAGACCTCGATGTCGTTGAGGGTGTTCGGGATGCAGATCGGCTTGCCGGTCGTGCCGGAGGAGCAGTGGTAGCGGACGATCTCGCTGTTGGGGGCGGCCTGGAGGCCGACGGGGTATTCGTCGCGCAGGTCGGTCTTCATCGAGAAGGGCAGCAGCTTGATGTCCTTCAGGGTCTTGATGTGCTCGGGCCTCACGCCGCGCTCGTCGCAGCGCTTGCGGAAGAGAGGCACGCGGTCGTAGGCGTACTTGACGATGAACTGCAGCCGGTGCAGCTGCAGGGCGCGCATCTGGTCGACGGGAAGGTAGTCGAGCGCGGAAACGGGATGGACCGGGGTCGCGGAGTCGGTGGCGTAGGTGAAGCTCATGGCGGGGAAGGAGGGTGGAGGGGTTGAAGGGGGAGGGGCGCCGGAGGGCGGGGGGCGGCGCCGCGGTGCTTCCGACGAAGAACGGCGCGCGGGGTTCGTTCCCGGGCGCCGTTCCGTCAGTGGGGAGTTCCGTTCGGCGGAAGTCCTTTCAGGAAGCGACGGCGCCCGGGCCGCTAAAGAGGAAAAACTCCTTCTCTTCGGTCCGCTTGACAGGGGGCTGCGGGGCATGGCGTTGCATAACGGGGCGATATTCTCCCACGTTCACCCCCGGAGCGCAAGCGAAAAGTTGCGCGTCGCGGCGGATTCCCGCCTGCGATTCGTTCTTGTCCGAAAGCCCCGGTCATGGTAGAATCCGCCCGCATGAGCCGAAGCAAAAAGCACAAGAAGAACGCCGAGCGGAAGAACGGCGCCTCGGTCCTGCGGAACTGGCAGGCCGAGCGCCTCGCGCGCGACCGCGAGCTGCCGATTCCGCCGCGCGGGCCCTCCGAGGTCTCCCTGCTGGCCTACCATCTGCCCGATCCCTCCGCCCCCGCCGAGGGCGCGTTCGACGCCCTCGAGTGCGCCGTCCGCGAGTCCTGGCGCCAGTGCGGGCTGCTGCACACCGTCCTCGTCGCCCCCTCCGCCGACCCCGCCCTCGAGGCCTTCGCCGCCCCGTTCGGGCCGATGGTCGAGGTCCAGGTCGAGCCCTCGCTCGTCCCCGGCCGCCCCGAGACGGTCGCCACCGACCTGATCGCCCGCCTGCCGGAGCGCTTCTTCACCCCGTTCGTCCTGGTCGTCCGCGAGGACGGCTTCCCGCTCCGCCCGGGCCTCGGCAGCTTCCTCGACCACTGGGACTTCGTCGGCGCCCCCGCCGTCCGCGACCACTGGTGGACGAACCTCCGCGCCGAGTGGACCAACCGCCACCGCATGGACGGCGGCTTCTCGCTCCGCACCCGCGCCTTCTGCGAGCGCGTCGCCGCCGAATGGGCCTCGCGCCGCCCCGGCGCGACCGCGGCCCTGCGCGGCGCGATGTCCGACGGCGCGTTCCAGACCGACACGCTCCCGGGCCGCTCCTTCGCCGTCCGCCGCTCCGCGCGCCTGCCCTCCGCGCGCGAGGCGATCCGCTTCTCCTACGCCGGCGTCGGCTCCGCCACGGGCGGCGTGCCGCCCTTCGGCTTCCGCGGCGCGGAGGCGTTCCGCGCGTTGCTCGAGTCCGGCCGGATCCCCTAGGCCCGGCCCGCCGGGCGCGCCGCGCGGCGCAGGTACGGCCGGAAGCGCACCGTGTAGGTGGCGCCGGAGACGACGACGAGCGCCAGCAGCAGCCCCTCCAGCGCGTAGACCGCCGCCATCGGCGGCTGCCACGCGCCCTCGTGCGCGGGCGAGCGCATCGCGAGCGACTGCAGCCCGAGCTGCAGGTGGACCGCCATCAGGATCGGGAACGCGAGGAACGTCCGCAGCTTGCCGGAGAACGACGCCTTCACGTCCGCCCCGAACTCGGCCCCGACCGACCGCAGGAACGACGCCCACTGGTCGCGGAAGAGCGACGCGACGTCGAGCGCGAGCAGGACCGACGCGTGCGCGACGTCCTCGTTGTAGAGCGCGGCGAACGTCGCCACCGGCGTCGCGACCAGGTAGAAGACCTTGTCCATCAGCGGGTCGGCCAGCGCGCCGAGGCGGCTCGTGACGCCCCACCGCCGCGCGAGCGCGCCGTCGAAGAGGTCGGTGACGGCCGAGAGGCCCATCAGCGCGAGAGCGCCGGCGAGCCACGCGGGATGCGGCGCGAAGAGGTGGACGAGCGCCAGCGCCGCGCCGGCGAAAACCAGCGGCGCGCGCACGGCGGTGAGGAGGGTGACGAAGGCGAAGCGGCTCATGCCGCGCGATTCTACCAGACCGCCCCGACCCCGCGCAACCCCGCGGGCGCCGCGATTTTTTCG
>CAMOEO010000096.1 GCA_946612175.1 uncultured Verrucomicrobiota bacterium | reverse complement strand
GGGGGGCGGCGGGCGGGGGGGGGGAGGGGGGGGGGGGGGGCGAGGAGAAGGGGCGGGAGGCGCATGGCGGGGTTAGGGGCGGAGGGTGGGGGCGAGTTCGGCGAAGTAGAGGTCGAGGTAGTCGGGGGAGAAGGCGGAGCCGTGGGGCAGGAGGAAGGCGTTGGGGGCGGAGCGGAGGGGGGAGCCGGGGGGGAGGGGCTCCTCGCGGAAGACGTCGAGGACGGCGCCGGCGAGGCGGCTCTCGCGGAGGGCGGCGGCGAGGGCGTCCTCGTCGAGGAGGTTGCCGCGGCCGAAGTTGCAGAGGAAGGCGCCGGGGCGGAGGAGGGCGAGGCGGCGGGCGTCGAGGAGGCGGTCGGTCTCCGGGCCGGAGGGGAGGAAGCAGAGGACGTGGTCGGCGAGGGGGAGGAGCTCGTCGAGGCGGGAGGCGTCGGCGACGATGTCCCCGGGGCCGAACCAGTCCGGGGCGGGGTGGAGGGCGCGGGAGACGCCGAGGACGCGGGGGCCGAAGGGCTTGAGGAAGCGGCCGGCGGCGCGCCCGATGCGGCCGAAGCCGAGGACCAGGACCGTCGCACCCGCGAGGCGGCGGGCGCGGCGGGCGAGGGCCGGGCGGGGCCAGGGGTCGGCGGGCGCGGCGCCGGGGGCGGCGCGCATGGAGAGGGCGAAGGGGAGGACGCCGTGGGAGAGGGCGAGGACGCAGGCGGCGGCGGTCTCGCCCATGATGGCGCCGTGGAAGGAGCCGTAGCGCAGCTCGACGCCGGGCGGGGGGACGACGCGGAAGTAGTCGCGTCCGGCGGCGGGGGTGCAGACGGCGCGGAGGCGCGGGGCGAGGGCGAACCACTCCTGGCGGAAGGCCCAGACGACGGCGTAGTCCGCGCGGGGAAGCGCGGCGAGCAGCTCCGGCTCGGAGCGGCAGAGCGCGACCTCCGCGCCGGGGAGGGCGGCGCGCAGGCGCCCGACCTGCGCCTCCGTGGGGGCGAAGACCGGCACCTCCGGGTGCTCCAGATGGATCGCTACGACCATTCCGACCTCGATTCGGCTTGCGTCCCCCTCAGTGTATCCAGGTGAGGAAGTGGGGGAAGACGAACGTGTCGGCCATGTTGCGGACCTCGATGTGGGTGCGGATCTCCTCCGCCAGGTCGACGTAGCGGAGGGCGAGGCGTGCGGGGACGCGGCGGGCGCGCTCGGCGAGGACGTCGCGGAACTCCGGGAAGAAGAGGACGGGCTCCGGGGCGCCGGGGGGGATGGAGGAGAGGACGAGCAGGTCGCGGTACCAGTCCTGGAAGGCGACGTAGACGGCGAGGCGCAGCTCCTTCTCCTTGGTGCGGGCGAGGGCGTCGAAGGTGTCCTTGTCGGGCGGGACGTAGCCGGCGGGGTCGGCCTCGGAGGCGGCGCGGACCTCGGCGCGGACGGCGTCCTCGGCGAGGCCGCGGATCTCCTCGAAGATCGCGTGCAGGCGCATGGCGGTGGCCTGGACGCGGAGCTGGGAGGCGTTGGAGTGGGCGGCGAGGGCCTCGGCGACGCGGGTGCGCCAGGGCTCGGCGGGCGGGACGCGGCCGGTGGAGAGGTCGAGGCGCTGGCAGCGGGAGAGGATGGTGGGCAGGAGCGCGTCGGGCTGGTCGGTGGCGAGGAGGAAGAGGGTGTTCTCGGGGGGCTCCTCGAGCGTCTTGAGGAAGGCGTTGGAGGAGGCGTCGTTGAGGCGGTCGGCGAAGAGGACGACGCCGATCTTCCAGCCGCCGTCGAAGGATTTCTCGGCGGCCCAGGGCAGGAAGGAGCCGCGCATGGCGTCGATGCCGATGACGCGGGACTTCTTCTCCGGCTCGAGCGTGCGGACGTCGGGGTGCGTGCCGCGGGCGGCGCGGACGCAGCCGTCGCACTCGCCGCAGGGCGCGGCGGCGGGGCCGCGCTCGCAGAGCAGCAGGGAGCAGACGCGGCGGGCGAAGGCGCCGCCGGCGCCGCGCGGGGGCGCGACGAGGACGTAGGCGTGGGGGAGGCGGCCGTTGCGGAGGCTCGTCCGCACGATGTCGAAGGCTCGGTCTTCCTGCATGGCGGCTATCCGAAGGTGGCGCGGGAGAAGTCGTCGATGGCGGCTTCGATCTCGGCGAGGGTGGAGAGGGAGAGCAGGCGCCGGGCGTACTCCTGGCACTGCGGGACGGTGAGGCGCGCGACGAGCTCCTGGCACTTCGGGATCTGCGTGGGCTCCAGGGAGAAGGAGCGGATGCCGATGCCGACGAGGAAGGGCAGGTAGCGCGGGTCGCGGCCCATCTCGCCGCAGACGGAGCAGGGGATGCCGTGCCGGGCGGCGGCGCCGGCGACGATGCGGAGCGCGCGCAGGACGGCGGGGTGGTGCGGGGCGTAGCTGGCGGCGACGGCGGCGTTGGTGCGGTCGACCGCGAGCAGGTACTGGATCAGGTCGTTGGTGCCGATCGAGAAGAAGTCGGACTCCTCCGCGAGGGCGTCGATGACGCCGAGCGCGGCGGGCACCTCGATCATGGTGCCGACGTAGGGGGCGTGGACGGGGCGGTCGCCGATCTCGCCGTGGAGCGCGGCGAGGCACGTCTCGACGTGCTCGCGCGCGGCGCGGAACTCCTCGATGGTCGAGACCATGGGGAACATGATCGAGACGTCGTCGCGCCCGGTGTCCTGGATCGTGCGGAGGATGGCGCGGAGCTGCTGGTCGAGGATGTAGGGGTACTTGAGCGAGAAGCGGATCGAGCGCAGGCCGAGGGCGGGGTTCTCCTCGCGCGTCTTGTAGAGGTAGGGCAGGACCTTGTCGCCGCCGGCGTCGAGCGTCCGGAACGTGACGGGGCGGTCGGGCATGCGGGCGAGGACGCGCGCGTAGATGGCGGCCTGGTCGGCCTCGGAGGGCAGCGACTGGCGCATCAGGAACGGGAACTCGGTGCGGTAGAGGCCGACGCCGGCGGCCTTGGCCTCGACGGCGGCGTCGAGGTCGGCGAGGATGTTGATGTTGGCCGCGAGACGGACGGACTCGCCGTCGCGTGTGGCGGTGTGTTCGGAGGCGGAGAGGGAGAGGCGGCGGTCGGCGGACTCGTCGCGGGCGCGGTTCTCGAAGCGCCGGACGAGGGCGGGGGCGGGGTGGACGTAGAGCGTCTCGTTGGCGCAGTCGAGGATCGCGCGCTCGCCGTCGGGGAGGCGGAGCGGGTCGCGCGACTTGACGATGAGCAGCGGGATGCGCAGCGAGCGCACGAGGAGCGTCACGTGGGCCGTCGCGCCGCCCGCGCACAGCACGATGCCGGCCGCGCGGTCGCGCGCGATGCGGAGCACGTCGAAGGGCAGGAGGCGCTCGGCGACGACGATCGTCGCGGCGCGGGTGCCGTCGCGGTCGGCCGGGTCGGCGACGGTGGCGGCCTCGAGCAGGCGCAGGGCGAGGTCCTCCACGTCGCGCGCCTTCTCGCGCAGGTAGTCGTTGTCGGAGCCCTCGAAGATGGCGATGAAGTCGGACGAGACCTTCGCGATCGCGTCCGGCAGGGGCGTGCCGCCGGCGACGAGATCGCGGATGCGCCCGGCGAAGTTCTCGTCGCGCAGCATCATCGTGTCGGCCTCGAGGAGCATCGAGGCGGCCTCGGGGAGGCGCTTGTCGAGATCCTCGGCGAGGCGGCGCAGCGTTTGCTCGACGAGGTCGGCCGCCTCGTCGAACCCGCGGACGGCCGGCGGGAGCGGCGGGGCGTCGGGCCCGCCGAGCAGGGAGGGGCGCGGCTTGGAGACGCGGACGGGGCCCATCGCCCAGCCGTTGGAGACGGCGGTGCCGCGGAACGACATCTGCTCGGTGGGGACGAGGATCCCCTTTCCGGCGGCGGCCGCCGCGCCGTGCTCGGCGAGGAGCAGCGCGCCGGCGTTCTGGACGGCGGCGGCGATTTCCGCGGCCTTGAGGCGCGCGCTCGAGATCTCCTCGGCGAGGAACGGGTGGCCCGTGCGGCGCAGCAGCGAGAGCACGCCGATGCGCTCGCGCCCGCGCAGGAGCGGGATGCCGAGGAACGTCTGCGTGTCGCCGTCCGGGAAGTTGGGGTGGTCGACGTAGCCGCGCATCGTCGACGCCATTTCGGTGTAGATGGGGCGGCGCTCCGCGAGCGCGCGCCCGGAGAGGCCCTCTCCGAGCTTCAGGACGATCGTCGCGCGCCCGAACGCCGGGTAGCCGTGCGCGGCGCGGAGCGTGAGCGTGTTGGACTCCTCGTCGTAGAGGAAGAGCTGCGCGCGGTCGGCGCGGAACTCGCGCACGAACCGCTCGACCGTCGCGTCGAGAAAGCCGCGCGTGCCCGTCCGCGCATCGGGCGCGGGGGGCGCGGGGGGATCTGGTGGAGGGGAGGTTTTTTCCATGTCTTTGGGGCTCCGTTACCAGCGGACGCGGATTCGCGATGCGAGGTTCCGATGTTTCTGGATGACACGGTCTTGGAAGGGAAAAGGGATCCCAAACGGAGAAAGGATGGGAGAAAGGAGTTGGTCGTTGGCTTTCGGAACAGGGCCCTGATCTAGAGCATGATGTTGTACTCGCCCATCCTTCGCATGTAATCGAGATCGTAGGGGATGGAAAGTTTGTTCAGGCGGTTTTGCGTATTCCATCGGTCGAGCTCCGAATCGGCGTGCCTCAGGGTCTCTTCCAGATACGCCCGCCGGACCTCGGACGTTTTCCATGCGGGATCCGTGGCGAGGAAAAACCGGTCGCACTCGGTCCTGCAGTTCCAGTTCGTTTCCGCATGCATCACCGATTCGATCGTCTCCCGGATGGCGGAGACCTCGTTCGACGTCATGCCGTGTCGCGGCTCGTCCTCCCAGTACCGGGGAACGTCCGACAAAAGGTGGTATGCCCAAAACCGGTCGAAGAGAGGCCACCCGGGAGAAGAGATCACGCTCGCGAAAAAGGGCAGGGCGTTCGTCCCTTCTTCGTCCCAGATCAAGTCCAGCACCCCTTGGTGCAACTGCAATTCTCTTTCGGTGGAAAAAAACTCGCGCATCGTCTTGTTCGTGTCGATCCGATTTTCCCATTCGAACGAGATGACGCCGTTCGTCCGGACCAGCACTTCTCTTGTCATCAGCCCATGGTACCAATTCGTGCTTTCCGACATGGCCGTCCAATAGAACGAATGGTCGTGGGGAAGGAGATCGAAGGACGCGACATCCGGCGCGAATCCTTCCGGTATGAATCTCCCGGCAAGACAGGTTGCCATCACGGTGCAGACGGACAACGCGATCAGTTTCGATTTCATGTTCTTGTTTTCTTCGGTAATGGTCTCACATGGATCCGGGTTCGCGCCAAACGTCGAGAATTCCGCATGGAAGGTTGTTGACGATCTGCTTGGCTCTGAGGACGAGCTGCTCGTCAGAAAGAACCCCTTCGAGGGACGTTGCCGGGCTTTCACCGCGGAGAAGCGGACAGAAGGCGAAAAGAGCGAATGCAGTCAAAATGGTGTTCATGTCAAAACTACCATCGAATCATCCGCATGTGGCGCTCGTAGGCCTCGACATCGACGGGAATCAGACGATCCTGGATTGTTTCCAGAATGGCGTTGCTTGTCGCGACGGTCCGGCAAAGCTCGTGGGATCGTTCCAGAAAGGCCAGTCGCTCGTCGGAGGCCTTCCAGTCCGGGTCCGTTTGTAGAAGAAAGTCGTCCATTTTCACACGACACTGCCAATTGGTCTCGCTGTCGAACCGGTCGCGAAAAAAACCGGTAAATACGGCAACTTCATCCTGATTCCACCGTGGCGGCGGATTCGTGGAAAAGTAGGGCGCCGTTGCCGAAATGTTGAGGAATGCGCTTTCACGGGCTCGCCTCCACTCCGGAGTCCGACGTTCCAGCCATGCAAGAAATGGAATGGCATTGGTGCCCTCCAAGGAGACAACGGCGGAAACCGAGCGTTCTCGGGCCCAGGCGTTCGTCGTCGAGGTGATCCAGAGAGAAAAGTCCGTATTGGTCGGAATTCCTTCCGGGAAGATTCGTGCCGCCTTGGGGCCGCGAACCTCGGCGACGATGGCGTTCCAATAGGCCTCCGAGGATCGGCCCAGCGGAGGAGAATCTCGTTCTTCCGCGTTGTCCGCGCGACAGAGACCAATGGCGGCCATGCCTAAACAGAAGATTGAAAAGGCCATGGAGCCCGAGTGGAATTTGTTTTTCATATCAAGGTTCGACAATGGAGGAAGGGGTTCTATGCAAGTTGGAAAGCCCGTTTTTAGGAAATGCCACATTTCCTTCATAATCGGCGGCTCGCACAGAGCTACGTGGCAAGTCCACGGACTGATCGGATTCGTGAACTCCGAACATCAGTAAAGAAGAGATCAACTCCATGCCAGCCTGTCGCCAGATGCGGTTGATTTCCGCCAAGTCGTCGCCCGTGTCAGGAAGATTTGAGGGCCGGTCCCCGTTCTCGTCGAGGATGTAGAACCGGTACAGGGGAACGCGGGATACGGACGGATACACTTCGCACAGCGTTTGGGGAAGATCTCCGAGATACCCGAAGGCCGGGTAGCCGTGCGCGGCGCGGAGCGTGAGCGTGTTGGACTCTTCGTCGTAGAGGAAGAGCTGCGCGCGGTCGGCGCGGAACTCGCGCACGAACCGCTCGACCGTCGCGTCGAGAAAGCCGCGCGTGCCCGTCCGCGCATCGGGCGCGGGGGGCGCGGGGGGATCTGGTGGAGGGGAGGTTTTTTCCATGTCTTTGGGGCTCCGTTACCAGCGGACGCGGATTCGCGATGCGAGGTTCGTGTCTTCCGGCGTCAACCGGCACTCCATCAGTCTCAAAATGGAATTGCTTGCCGTCTCGGTGCGGGATAGGGCCAGCGATCGTTCCAGAAAGACGAGACGTTCCGGGGAGGACTTCCAGGTAGAATCCGCCCGGAGAAAGAAACGGTCCAGCATCACGCGAGACTGCCAGTTCGTCGATACGGGCATGCGCGAACGGAAGAAGTCGGAAAAGACCGCGAGCTCTTGCGCCGTCCAGCGAGACGGGTGGCTCGAATCCCACCATGGGGGAAAGTCATCGATTTCCGCATAGGCTAGAGTCTCCTCCGATGTCCATTCGGGGCGGAACACCGCCATCCATTGCAGAAAGGGGATCGCGTTGGTTCCGTCCCTTCGAAGGATCGCGCATACCCCTTTTTCCCGCGCAAGAACGTTGGTTTCGCTTGCCAACCAGTCCCGAAAATCGATTTGGGCCGGAATTCCATCAGGGAAGAACAGGTTCGACCGGAGTCCCAAGAGGGAATTCGTCAGGTTCGACCAGTAGTCGACCGAAGGAGAAGGAAGAGGAGGAGGTGACGAGTTGGAGGGTGCGGGAACGATTCCAGCTCCGAACGTTGCAGCCGGCATTGAGAAAAACATGAACAAAAGGCAAATTGTCAAGAAGAGAGGGGCCGATTTTGCATTCATTTTCAAGGTTCCGATGATTCCAGCGATGATGGTGATCTATCCAACTCCAAAAGTCCTGTGCGGAGATGGACGAGAGTGTCTCTATCGTCAAATCCTTTTATTCTCCCCCTAGGAATATCAACCTGATGAGTAAGAAAACCTCTTCCATTCATCAACAACGAGTCGATCGCCGATCCAAGCGAAATAGAATCCGAATAGAAAGTGCTCCCTGTGCCATCCGATGGACAGTCGGATGTTTTCAAAGGTTCATTGAAAAGTTGCAGAAGTTCGTCAGGTGACGATTGGTCTGGTGTGTAGATGTCTTCCAGTCCACATGAATGGCCGATTTCATGGGCGAGAGTAATGCTATCGCAAGTGGCGGGACAAACGATTCCAAACGATTGTCCAAGTCCAGCATCCAATTCGTAAGCAAAACCTTTATGAGTCTGAACACTCTGAACAAAACATATCCGAACGCCGTTTGGAGAAGGCATTACCGAGCAAAGATCTTCAAGAAAGGACTCGTTTCCATTGACGATGAAATATGAAGAATGATTCGAGATGTCTGTGGCTCCGGCCCAATAGAACTCCATGCCGGCCTGGCGCCAGATGCGGTTGATTTCCGCCAAGTCATCATTTGTGTCGGGAAGATTTGAGGGCCGGTTCCCGTTCTCGTCGAGAATATAGAACCGGTACAAGGGGACGCGGGATACGGACGGATACACTTCGCATAGTGTTTGGGGAAGATCTCCGAGATACCCCGGCATGAGGAAGAAGAGCAGGTCCGTTCCCGCGGTCGAGAAGGTCGCCCGGGCTTCGGCGGATGGCGCCGGGGAAATCGCGGCCCCGAACGATGACATCCATCGGGCTCCGGACTCCGCCACGTATTCCTCCGGATCGATTTCGATCCGGAACGTTTCGGTCCATCCGACGGCCGAACCGGCGGGGTTTACGATGTACCCCCGCGAATCCTGCTCCCCCGTGATGGGCGCGAGGCAGACGGCAAGGGACCAGACCTTCGTCGTCTCGGAGAAGAAGGGATCTGCCGGCGAGCTTGCCGTGACCAGGCAGGCCTCGGGCCATTCGCCCGCGGAGACCCACGCCTCGTTGGCGTTCGGGAGCGATGTCGACGGGACGCCTCCCGTAGCGGATGGATACAGGCGCATGCCGTCCGACTTTGGGGAGGAGATGTCCCAGTTGACGGGCTTGTTCGCCGTCAGATGAATCCGGGTCGGGGACTTGCACCGGACCGCGTTTCCATTCGGGGAGACGGAGAAGCGGCAGTCCCGGAAGTGCGTGCAGCCGCAGACGGAGCAGGTCCAGTCGTTGTCTTCCGTCGCGTCGCACCGATGCGCGGAAAGTGTCGCCGAAAGCGTCCCCCAAATCGTTCCGATGCCGTTTCCGCCGGCGTTTTCTGCGAAGGAAAGGGATCCCGTTCGGACGTCTGTCGCATCCGAGACATCGATGTAGGGGCCCTCCGAGTCCAGTCGGACGGCGCCCGTGACGGACGGCGTCCGTCCAGATCCGGCGATGGAGGGGGCGATCGTCCAGGCGAAACGCTGAATCCCATCGCTTGCATGGACGCAGACCGATCCGTCGGACGAGACATGGCTCCCGGAAGGGGATGTTGCGGGAATCGACGGTGCAGGGAGGATTGGGGTGACGGTCAGGACGGGAACGGCGATCTGGCAGGAGCCGGCGGTCTCGTGGTTGCCGGAAACGGACAACATGCCATACGTCCAGACGGGCTTCTCGAAGGATTCCGGAAGATTCCAGAACGAACCGCCGGACGTTCCGGCCCAAAGGACGAAGAATGGACCCGTGGAGGCTACGGAACACGAGACGATTTCCCCGGGAGGAAGGGAGAACGCCCAGGGGCCCGCCCTCGGGGAAAGCGGAATCCGCCATTCGTCCAGTGTCAGAACGGTTTCGGCGCTTCCGTCGGTCGGCGCGACGATGTCGACGAGGAAGTCGGCGTCCATGCCGTTTGTCGCCCAGAGCGGGTTCGAGAACCAGTCCATTGGCGAGATGCCGTCCGGCACGCCGTCCCCGTCGGTGTCGAGCCTGTCCGGGCGCGTACCATGGACGAGCATTTCGGCGGAGTCGGTCAGGCCGTCGCCGTCGGTGTCGAGCCGGGTGCCGAGGCGGAGGAAGCCGGAGGAGACGGCCTGGTAGCGGTAGCAACGGTAGACGATGCCGGTGACGGGTTCGTTGGAGACGAGGTCGAAGGTGATGTTGG
>CAMOEO010000095.1 GCA_946612175.1 uncultured Verrucomicrobiota bacterium | reverse complement strand
CCGCCCCGTCCGCCCCGTCCGCGACGCCCTCCACGCCCCGACGCTCGCCGTCGTCGTCGACCGCGCCGGGGGCTACTTCGTCGAGAACCGCCCCCTCTCCTCCGCCGCCCTTGCCGCCCGACTCGAACGCGCCGCCGCCGAGGCGCCGTCCACCGTCGTCCTCCTCCGCCCCGCCGCCGGAGCCCCCGCCGCCGCGATCCGCCGCGTCGAGGAGATCGGCGACCGGACGGGACTGCACGTCCTCTCCTTCCCGGCCCGCTGAACCGAAATGCCGTCCGCCCCATCCTTCTCTCCCCTTTCCGACGCAAGCGCGCGACGCAAGGAATCCCGCCCGTGTCGTTCCGTCCGCCCGATTCGTCGAGGCAACGGTCCTCTCGGCCCTCTCCGACGAGTTTGCCGCCCTGGGCACTCCGGAAGCGCCCGCCGCCGCACCGCTTCCGCCCGCGGACACCAACGCGCCCATCTGGACGGACGCCCTGCCCCCTCCCGCGGCGCCATTGCTCCGCTCCCTCCCTTCCGCCACCGACTTTTCACCTATGGTGGAAATGGATATGTCGCCGGATCTCCGAATATGGCGAACTCAATCGTACATGGAAATCAGGTGTTTGTTCCCGACCCGGGATGCAGCTTGTTTCGAGATGCATTGTCAGGCGACGGATTTCGATTTGTCGGCGGGCCTGCATTTTGGTCCATGTATCATTGCCTGGAAGGAGAACTGCATTGCGGCTCGGAAACAGAACGAACGATTCCTTCCTCGCCGGAATGGTGGTATAAGACGAGGTTTTCCTGTTGGCCCTTTGGAGGAATGAAGTGAACACGAGAATCCCAGTCGCGCCATTCATTGCGTTGATGGCTTTCCTTTCGCCACGAGTCATCGCCCAGGAAATCTCCGCAACCGAGTTGCGGGAGCTTTCCGTAAAAAGGGGCAACGAGTATGTTCGGAGCCGGGATTCCCTTGTGGAGCGCGGCACTTCGGCCATCCCATCGCTCTACCGGATTGCGGACGATCCTGCGGCGGAATGGGGGGTCCGCCGAATGGCCGCGACGTGCGCCGAGTGGATTCTTCAAGGGGACAGGATACGAAGCCTCGACGAGTTGAACTGGCGTTCCGCTCCGGAATACGAAGAGAGCTGGAAATCCCGGACAACGCCCGCAGGCATATGCCGGCCCTACGTTCCCGTGTTCTTCCGGCAGCTTGCCGAAGAGGCGCTTTGGTTCCATTATCTCGAGCTTTGCGACCGCGAAATCCGGGACGAGACCATGGATCCCCACTTCTCCCTGATCGTTCCTTTTCTCTCCCGGTACAGTCGCGGCGGGATTCGATTTCTCTTCGCCCGTCTCGCCGAAGAACAATGCATGGAGGCGCTTTCACACGGGATGACTCCTGCCGAACCGACGATTCGGGCGTTTCTGGAACTCATTTCTGACGGCACCTATCCCGATGGTGCAAAAAGTCTTCTTGCAGCGACGCCCGACGACAAACCCTACCTGCCTTCGACGCTTGCACTTCTTCTGGATGCGACGCACGACCTTCCATTCCTCGAGGAGCAGGCCTTGCGGTATTCCAAGAATCCGGCGGCGAAACGGCTGTTCAATGTCCGCATCGGTGAACTGCGGCACGAAGCCCGTTCCACGCCTGCAACGAGTGAAGCACGCAACCTGACCTCGTTTCTCCCCAGTCGGCCTCCGTCCGCCGAGCATTCTCCCAACGTCCCGGCCCCTTTGTCGGAAGAACCAATGCGGCTTCGTCGCGCTCCGCTCGTGGGCGTCGTCGCGATGGTCGTCGCGGGAATCGTCGTGGCGGTTTTGCTATTGCGCAGACTTGCCCGAAGGAAATGCCGATCACGAAAGTGAATATTCCGCCGCCGGGATTCGTCAAATGGCCGCATGCGGCGCCCGGATTCGCGGCGGACTGGAAAAAACCACCCGGTTTCGCTAGAATCCCGCCCTGCGTTCCGTGCATCCCCAGATGCCGTCCTCCGTCTCCCCGCCCCCCCCCGAACCGCTTGCCTCTCCCCTTTCGATGATCGTCCGCGAACCCGTCCTCCGCGATCCCCCCCGCTCCGCCGTCCAGCGGCTCGGCCGTCGCGTCTTCGACATCCTCGCGGAGGTCGGCCGCGCGTCGATGATCTGCGTGGGGGCGGTCGCCGCGATGCGCTTCGCCCTGACGAAGCGCGCGCGCAAGGACATCGTGGCGCAGATGCACTTCTGCGCCGTCCGGAGCCTGCCGGTCGTCTCGGTCGTCGCGTTCTTCATCGGGATGATCCTCGCGCTGCAGATCGGCATCGAGCTGCGCGTCTACAACCAGGAGGCGCTCACCGGCTCGGCCGTGATGGCCTCGATGCTGCGCGAGATGGGGCCGTTCATGTCCGGCCTCGTCCTCGCGGCGAGCGTCGGCGCGGCGATGGCCGCCCAGGTCGGCACGATGATGGTGAACGAGGAGATCGCCGCGCTCGAGATCATGGACATCGACCCGCTGCGCTTCCTCGTGATGCCGCGCATGGCCGCGATGGCGGTCACGGTGCCGATGATGTCGTTCTACACGTGCGCGCTCGGCGTGCTCGGCGGCGCGGTCGTGAGCCATACGCAGCTGGCGGTGCCGTGGGCGACCTACTTCCAGAACGCGATGGACTTCGCCAGCACCAAGGCGCTCTGGGTCGGGCTCTTCAAGGCGTTCCTCTTCGGCTTCATCATCGTGACGGTCTCCTGCTACGAGGGGTTCCGCACCGAGCACGGCGCCGTCGGCGTCGGCCGCGCGACGCGCCAGAGCGTCGTGACGAACTTCCTCCTGATCCTCATCGTCGGGTACTTCGTGACCCGCCTGTTCTACTAGGGGGCGCGCGATGATCCGGTTCGAGCACGTCACCAAGGTCTTCGGGAGCGGCAAGCGCGTCCTGGACGACGTCTCCTACGAGGTCGAGCGCGGCGAGATCTTCACGATCGTCGGCCCGTCCGGCACCGGCAAGAGCGTGTCGCTCAAGCACATGATCCGCCTGCTCTCGCCGACGTCGGGCCGCGTGTGGGTGGGCGACGACTGCGTGAGCGAGGCGGAGGGCCGCGAGCTCTCGCGCATCCGCTCGCGCTTCGGCTACCTCTTCCAGAGCGCGGCGCTCCTGGCGTGGATGGACGTCTACGACAACGTCGCGCTCCCGCTGCGCGAGAAGACGAAGCTCACCGAGGGCGAGATCGAGTTCAAGGTGCGCGACGCGCTCGAGAAGGTCGGCCTCGGCGGCGAGGGCGCCTCGATGCCCTCCGACCTCTCCGGCGGCATGCAGAAGCGCGCCGGCCTCGCCCGCGCGATCGTGACCGAGCCCGAGATCGTCCTCTACGACGAGCCCACGAGCGGCCTCGACCCCGTGACGAGCCGCCGCATCGACGAACTCATCGCCGACCTCTCCTCGCGCCTCGGCATCACGTCGGTCGTCGTGACGCACGACCTGCACAGCGCGCTCTCGATCTCCACCCGCATCGCGATGCTCGGCGGCGGCAAGGTCCTCTCGATCGAACCCCCGTCCTCCTTCATCCACTCCACGCTCCCCCAGGCCCGCGCCTTCCTCGAGGCGCAGTACATCACGCGCCGCGGCGCGTGGGAGGCAAACCGCCCATGAATAACAAGAACCGCGAACTCGCCGCCGAACTCGCCGTCGGAGCGCTCGTCGCCCTGATCTTCGCCGGCCTCGCCGTCTTCACGATCGCCATCTCCGGCAAGAACCTCTTCCGGAAGAACGTCTTCCAGATCGAGACCGTGATGCCCGACGCGATGGGCCTGCGGCCCAACGACCCCGTCATCGCCAAGGGCACCACCGTCGGCTCCGTCACCAAGGTCTTCTACGACCGCGACGGCGTCCACGTCCAGGCGCAGCTCGAGGCGCCCGTCGAGTTCCACGAGGGCTACGAGATCACCGTCGTCTCCACGTCGATCCTCGGCGGCCGCCAGCTCGTGCTCAAGGAGGGCGACGAAACCTCGCCCGTCGTCGAGGACGTCCGCCACCTCGTCGGCAGGAGGCCCTCCGACCTCATGGAGGACGCCACCGAGGCCGTCGCCCGCGTCCGCGAGTTCCTCGAGACCGACGCCCTCACGAACCTCTACACCTTCTCCGAGAGCCTCAAGGTCCTCGGCCTGCGCCTCGAGAACGGCGAGGGCACGCTCGGCCGCCTGCTCTCCTCCGACGACGAGATGTACACCAACCTCAACGCCGCCGTCGAGAACATCAAGGTCGCGTCCGACTGGATCCGCAACGGCGAGGGCACGCTCGGCGGGCTCTTCTCCCCGGACAGCGGCCTCCACGCCGACATCACCAACCTCGTCGCCGACGTCCGCGACATTGCCGACCGCCTCGAGCGCGGCGAGGGCACGCTCGGGCGCCTGCTCTCCTCCGACGACGAGATGTACACCAACCTCAACGCCGCCGTCGCGAACATCAAGCTCATCTCCGACCGTCTGGAGAAGGGCGAGGGCACGCTCGGGCGCCTGCTCTCCTCCGACGACGAGATGTACACCAACCTCAACGCCACGGTCGCCAACCTCCGCACCATCTCCGACCGCTTGGAGAAGGGCGAGGGCACCCTCGGCAAGCTGCTCTCCTCCGACGACGAGCTCTACAACAACGTCAACGGCACCGTCACCGACGTCCGGGAGCTCCTGGACGACATGCGCGAGGCGAACACCCTCTCCACCTTCTCCTCGCTGCTCTTCAGCGGGTTCTAGGGGCCCTCCCGGCCCCGGAAAAATTTCGCTTGCATTCGGGGGGGGCTTCTGCTATCTTCCCCACCCGTCGCCACGCACGTGGCGGCGGCTTCGAAAATCCGGCGGGGTGTAGCGCAGCCTGGCTAGCGCGCTTGCTTGGGGTGCAAGAGGTCTCGAGTTCAAATCTCGACACCCCGACCATTTTCGAAACTCCCCAAAACGAACAGCGTCTTTCGCGGGACGCCGTTTTTTTTGTCCACCAATCCCCGGGGCCCGCGCCCCGGTCCAAGGCAGAGGTTTGCGAGAAGTGGCAGACTTCCTGAAGTTCGAAGGAGTGACCAAGCGGTTCGGCGCCATGACGGCGGTCGACAAGGTCACGTTCGGTGTGGAGAAGGGCGAGTTCTTCTCGCTCCTGGGGCCCAGCGGCTGCGGCAAGACGACGCTGCTGCGCATGCTCGCCGGCTTCGAGCAGCCCGACGAGGGGCGCATCCTGCTCGGCGGCCGCGACATCACGCACCTGCCGCCCGACCGGCGCCAGGTCAACACCGTCTTCCAGAACTACGCCCTCTTCCCCCACCTCACGCTCTGGGACAACATCGCCTTCGGCCTCCGCCTCCGCCGCCTCCCAAAGGACGAGATCGCCGCCCGCGTCGAGGAGATGCTCGACCTCGTCCAGCTCCGCGACCAGGCGCAGAAGAAGCCCACCCAGATCTCCGGCGGCCAGAAGCAGCGCGTCGCCATCGCCCGCGCCCTCGTCCTCAAGCCCGAGGTGCTCCTGCTCGACGAGCCGCTCGCCGCGCTCGACCTCAAGCTGCGCCAGCACATGCAGATCGAGCTGGACAACATCCACGACCGCGTCGGCATCACCTTCCTCTACGTCACGCACGACCAGGGCGAGGCGATGTCGCTCGCCGACCACATCGCCGTGATGAACCGCGGCCGCGTCGAGCAGCTCGACCCGCCCGCCCGCATCTACGAGACGCCCCGCACCTCCTTCGTCGCCGCCTTCATCGGAGACACCAACTTCTTCGAGGGCACCGTCTCCCGCCTCGTCGACTCCGACTACTGCGAGGTCACCGTCGAGGACCTCGGCACCATCCGCTGCTGGAACGACAAGCACATCAAGGTCGGCGCCAAGGTCTACCTCTCCGTCCGCCCCGAGAAGATGCACCTCACGCACGAGCGCCCCGCCGACCTCCACGGCGGCAAGGTCAACGTCTTCCCCGTCACCGTCTACCAGAAGGTCTACCAGGGCGCCTACACGCGCTTCTGGGTCCGTCACGGCGAGAGCGTCGACGACTGCTGGGAGCTCTCCGTCCTCCAGACCCACAGCCGCTACCTCCTCGACACCACCCCCATCACGTGGGACGACGAGGTCTGGCTCTCCTGGCACGCCGACGACGGCTACATGCTCGAGAACTACGACGAGCGCGACGAGAACCTGCTCAACCACCCGACCGACGCCCCCGTCCCCGAGGGCGCCGCCGAGGCGGCGAAGGAGGACGGCGATGGAAGCGCCGATTAGCGCCGCGCCCCAGCCCCCCGCGGCGCCCCCCGAGCCCCCGCCGTCCTGCCGCGACCCCCTCGAGCCGTCCTGCCGCGGCCCCCTCGCGGGGTCGCGGAGAAGCCTTTGGACCCGCATCCGCCACCACGGCAGCGAGCTGCTGCTCACCGCCCCGTCGTTCCTCTGGATGACGGTCTTCTTCGTCCTCCCCACCCTCCTCGTCCTCACCCTCACCTTCCGCCCCACCGCCCTCGACGGCGGCATCGGCACGGGCTGGACGCTGCAGACCTGGAAGACGATCTCCAACCCCAACTACCCCGCCATCGTCTGGCGCACCGTCTGGCTCTCCTTCGCCGCCACCGCGCTCTGCATCGTCATCTCCCTGCCCTGCGCCTTCGCGATGGCCCGCATCAAGCCGAAGTGGCGCTCCACCTTCGTCGGGCTCGTCATCCTCCCCTTCTGGACCAGCTTCCTCATCCGCGTCTTCGCCTGGCGCATGCTCCTGCACCCCGAGGGCTGGCTCTCCTCCGTGTTCCACCGCACCTGGAGCGTCCTCGGCTGGCAGTTCCACCTCCTCGAGCCCCAGACGACGCTGCTCTACAACCCGGTCGCCGTCCTGCTGGTGATGGTCTACACCTACCTGCCCTTCGCGATCCTCCCCATCTACGCCTCCGCCGAGAAGTTCGACTTCTCCCTCCTCGAGGCCGCGTACGACCTCGGCGCCAAGCCCTGGCGCGTCTTCTGGCGCATCTTCGTCCCCGGCGTCCGGGCCGGCATCTTCTCCGCCGTCCTCATGGTGCTCATCCCCGCCCTCGGCTCCTACGTCATCCCCGACATGGTCGGCGGCCCCAACAGCGAGATGGTCGGCACCAAGATCTACCAGCGCGCCATCCCGGACCGCAACCTGCCCCACGCCAGCGCCCTCTCCGCGCTCCTGATGCTCGGCGTCCTCCTGCCCCCGGGCCTCGCGTGGCTCGTCACCCGCAAGCGCCACCTCGGCGCCGTCGACACCGACGTCGTCGCCGCGATGGACAAGCCCGTCAACCTCGGCAACAGCGGCGGACGCCGCCGCAACGGAGGCCGCGCATGAAACGCCTGCAACGCCGCTCGCTGGCCACGTTCTGGTCGGTCCTGCTCTTCTTCTACGTCCCGATCCTCGTCCTGATCGTCAACTCCTTCAACGCCTCGCGCTTCAGCGGCGCCTGGCAGGGGTTCACGTTCAAGTGGTACGCCCTGCTCTTCCGCGACCGCAACATCTGGGACGCCCTCGGCAACACCATGCAGGTCGCCGTCGGCGCCACCTTCGCCGCCGTCGTCCTCGGGACGCTCGCCGCCCTCGCCCTCTCCCGCTACAAGGGCCGCATCCAGTCCGCCCACTACGGGCTGCTCTACACCCACCTGGTGCTCCCCGACATCCTCATGGGCATCAGCCTCCTGCTCTTCTTCATCTCCATCGGCCTGAAGCAGAGCCTCGTCACGGTCTGGATCGCCCACACGACCTTCTGCGTGAGCTACGTCGCCATGGCCGTGCTCGGCCGCCTGGAGGACTTCGACAACAACCTCCTCGAGGCCGCCCGCGACCTCGGCGCGAACCCCTGGCAGACGTTCTGGAAGGTCCAGTTCCCGCTGCTCCTGCCCGGCATCGTCGCCGGCGGGCTGCTCTCCTTCACGCTCTCGATCGACGACTTCGTCATCACGTTCTTCGTCTCCGGCACCGGATCCGACACGCTCCCCGTGAAGATCTACGGCATGATCAAGCGCAGCCCCAACCTGCCCGAGATCAACGCCCTCTCCACGCTCATGATGTGCGTCACGGTCCTCGCCGTCGTCGCGAGCCGCATGATGCAGGGCCGCCGCGACCGCGCCCCCCGCGCCGCCGCCGGCCGCGCCGCCGCCCCCGGCGAGCGCCGCGAGGGCCTCGGCGGCCGCGTCCGCAAATCCTAGACCCCTCCCCTCCCCCATGCTCGGTACGATCCGCACCACCACCCTCCCGAACGGCTGCCGCGTCGTCACCTCCGCGATGCCCGGCGTCGAGAGCTTCGCCCTCTGCTTCGACGCCGGCGCCGGCGGCCGCATGGAGCGCCTCCCCGAGCTCGGCTACAGCCACTTCCTCGAGCATCTGCTCTTCAAGGGCTCCCGCCGCCGCCCCTCCACCCGCGCCATCTCCCAGCCCGTCGAGGAGCGCGGCGGCGCCGTCAACGCCTACACCTCCACCGCCCACACCTGCTTCTACGCCCAGGCGCCCTACGACGCCGCCCCGCTCGTCGCCGACGTCCTCGGCGACCTCTTCCTCGACCCCGTCCTCGCCCCGCGCGAGATCGACCGCGAGCGCAAGGTCGTCCTCGAGGAGATCAAGATGTACCACGACGACGACGGCGCCTTCGCCGCCGACCTCGCCCAGTCCGCCGCCTTCCCCGGCCACCCCCTTGGCCGCCCCATCCTCGGCACGCCCGCCTCCCTCGCCCGCGCCACGGCCGAGTCCCTCCGCGCCTACCACCGCTCCCGCTACACCGCCCGCGGCACCGTCGTCGCCGCCGCCGGCCGCCTCGACCACGACCGCGTCGTCGACCTCGTCCGCCCCTTCGCCGAGCGCCTCCCCGCCGGCCCCGCCCCGCGCTTCGTCCCCGCCTCCCGCGCCCGCCCCGCCCTCCCCCTCGCCTTCGAGCGCCGCGAGACCCAGCAGGTCCAGGCCGTCGTCTCCTTCCGCGCCCTCCCCTACGCCGACCCCCGCAAGTCCGCGCTCTCCGTCCTCTCCCAGATCCTCGGCCGCGGCATGACCTCCCGCCTGTTCATGTCCGTCCGCGAGCGCCACGGCCTCGTCTACTCCATCTCCTCCGAGCCCTCCTACTACGCCGACGCCGGCCTCTTCCAGATCTACGCCGGCATCGACCCCGCCCGCAGCCTCCGAGCCATGGAGCTCGTCGCCCGCGAACTGCGCCGCATCGCCCGCGAGGCCCCCGGCCGCGCCGAGTTCCGCCGCGCCGTCCACGCCCTCGTCGGCGCCCAGCGCATGGGCGGCGAGACCTCATCCGGCCAGATGGCCTGGATTCGCGACAAGGTCCGCAACCTCGGCTTCGTCGAGACCCCGCAGGACGTCATCGACCGCCTCGGCCGCGTCACCCCCGACGAGGTCCGCGCCCTCGCGGCCGACCTCTTCCGCCCCGACAACCTCTCCCTCGCCCTCGTCCTCCCCCGCGACCTTCCCACTACCCCGGAAGCCCACCTCTCCGCCCTCGCCCTCTGATCCTTCCCCACTCTCCGCGTTTCATGGCGAACCAGATCCTTTCCGCTTCCGTCTGCGCCTTGTTCCTTGCCACGACGGGCGCCTTCGGCGCCAGCATGCCGTCCGCCTCGCCGGAGGCGATGGCGGCGGCGGTGCGCGCCCTTGTCTCCTCGGGCGCAGGCGTGCTGATGCCGGATCTGGACCGCGCCTACATCGCCGACGGCGGCCTCGTCCCGCTTGGCGAGGGCGACTTCCCCGCGATGTTCCTGCACGGGCTCGTGGCGGAGTGGCGGGACGGCGTCG
>CAMOEO010000094.1 GCA_946612175.1 uncultured Verrucomicrobiota bacterium | reverse complement strand
CCGACACGGCTGCCGCGGAAACGGGTCCGTCCCCGCGCAGGCATCTCCTTCTGCATGCCTGCTGCGGGCCGTGTTCCACCCATTGCGTCCACACGGTGCGCGAACAGGGATACGAGCCCGTCCTCTTTTTCTCGAACTCCAACATCGATACGGAGGAGGAGTTCGAGCGGAGGCTCGCCGCCCTTCGCGACTTCGCCCGCACGGTCGGCGTCGAGGTCCTCGTCGACCCCTACGACCCCGGCTCCTGGCGCCGCGCCACCGCCGGGCTCGAGGCCGAACCGGAGGGCGGCGCGCGCTGCGACCGATGCTTCCTCCACAACCTCTCCCGCGCAGCCGCCAAGGCCGCCGAACTCGGCTTCGACACCTTCACCACGACGCTTACCGTCAGCCCCCACAAGAATTCGCCCCGCGTCTTCGCCGCCGGTCGCAAGGCGGCGTCCGGGCTCTCGTCGCCATCCGCGACGAACGCCGCCCCGGCCGAGGGCTCCGCGTCGCCCCAGAGGGGCGCGCCGCACTTCGTCGAAATCGACTTCAAGAAGAAGGACGGATTCCTCGACTCGGTCCGGCTCGCGAAGGCGTACGGGCTCTACCGGCAGAACTACTGCGGCTGCGTCTTCTCGAAGGCCGTCGCCTCGCGGAGATAGAGGAACATCTCCGCGGCGTGCCAGGTGTGCGGCGCCGAGAACCGCGCCTCCGCCCACGCAGCCGACAGCGGAGCGATGGCACCGTAGTCGGCCCGGCTCGCGTGCTGCTCCCAGGTGAGCGGGGAGGCGGGGACGCGCCATTCCGCCGGGACGGGAAGCCGGTGGAAGTGCGCCTTGGCCCACCAGAGATACGGGTAGCGCGCATCGTAGGAGACCGCCGTGGCGGCGGCCTCCGGACCGATCCATTCGCGACGCATCCAGAAGAGGGGGCCGTAGTCGTCCGGCCCGTCGGGCACGGGTACCCACGAGGCGTCCCGCCCGCAGGCCTCCAGACCGAGTCGGAGCCACGCGCCGCAGTACGCGGGATGAGGACGGCCGTCCGTGTTGCCGAGCAGCGCCCCGTCGGGCCCGAGACGACGCCGGGACGCCTCCACGGTTCGCGCGACGAGGGGATGGTCGCCGAGTCCGAGGCGGCCGAGCAGATACAGGGTCTGGCCGAGATTGTCGGGCTCCTCGTCGCCCCCGTTGTTGCGATCGAAGGGATCGTCGAGCGACTCCGCCCATGCGCGGAGCTGGCCGAGGTTTCCGGTCGCCTCCAGCACCATCGCCATCATCGCGCCGTCCCTGCGCCACGGTCTGCGGTACACGTAGAAGTTCGGGAGCGGAGCCCCGCCGTCGATGTTCACCAGAATCTCGCGCAGGAGCGTCCGGAGCGCCTCCGCGTGGGGATGCCCGCGGAAGTCGGGAAGCCGCAGAGGCACCGCGGATTCCGCCACGCGGACGGGCGCCCCGCCGTCGCGCCAGAACAGCCCCTCCTCGTTCTCCCACACGATCGGCCTGCCGCCGAGCACGACGCGTCCCGCGTCGGGCTCGAACGTCGCCTCGCCGCCCCGCGCCCACGAGTGGACGGGCTCGCCTCCGGGCGCGCGGAGAAGCGCACCTCCCTGGAACACGAACTTCGGACGGTCGCCGAGACCGAACAGCAGGAACGGCCGTTCGGGAAGAATGCTGCGCGTAAGGACATCCATGCCACGTCTCCCCTGCCCTACCGGTTCTCGACGACCTTGGCGCGGATCGAAGGCTTCGCGACGCCCAGGATGCCCTGCCGCGCGTAGAAGCCCATTCCGCCGGTGGCGAACGTCGAATCCTCCGCCTCGAGGAGGACCTCGCCGTTCACGCGCAGCGAGAGCCGTGCGCCCTCGGCGCGCGCCTCGAGGTCGACCATCTCGTTCTCGTCAAGGACGAAGGGCGCCTCCGCGAGGACCGTCTCGCCGTAGTCCTGACGGACGAGCAGCGCGCGCTCCTTCTCGAAGAGGAAGGCGTAGTGCCGCCGCATGCCCTGCCAGCGCAGGACGACGCCCGCAGAGTCGGCCGCATGGACGTTGAAGCGGCAGCGCAGCGCCTGGTCGCCCCACGAGCGGTTTCCGGTGACGTAGACGCAGGGGTCGCCGTCGCTCCCGAACCGCCGCTGCGGCTCCGGATCGTCGGAGAACGCGCCGAGCTGGCGGTCCATGCCGTCGATCCAGCCGTCGATGCGCTCGCTCCAGCGGACCGCGTTCCATTCAGCGCCGTAGTCGACGGCGACCGACCCGTCGTAGGAGATCGATTCGACGAAGACCGTCCCCGGGACTGAAGCCCCGGGCACAGAACCGGCTTCGCACGCGACTTCCAGTCCGAAGTCGAGGATGGCGGCGGAGGGGACGGACGGATCGTCGAGGGTCCAGCGCAGCTCGAAGGGCGCGCCGGAGGCGAGGGCGAGCGGCTCGCTGCGCGAGACCGCGCCGCCCGCGTAGCGCACGAAGGCGCGCAGCGCGGCGCCGGCGGGCACCTCGCCCGCGCGGCCGCGGACCGTGGCGGTCATCCCGCGGTAGAGCCACGGCGCATTCGGGGTGGAGTACGACCCCGACCGCCCGGCCGGGACCGAGACCGGCGTGGAGAGGCGGCAGGGGCCGGCGAAGCGCACGCGGAGCGCGCGTCCAGGCCGGAACGGAGCCCGGCCAGCAGGACTCTCTGCGTTCTCTGCGCGCTCTGCGTGAGATTGAAACTCCGCGTTCTCCGCGTGGGATTCAAAAGCGGCGAGGAGCTGCCTCGGCGCATCGACGATCATGGCATCGAGCTTCTCCAGGTCTCCGCGTGCGCGGAAGCCCCACGAGCACAGGCGCAGATCCATTCCTGCTCCGCGTGCGGTGGCGGCGTCGACGTCCGTGTCGCCAACGTAGAGCGCCTCCCCCGGCGCGACGCCGAGCGCCTCGAGCGCCGCCCGCGGCGTGGCGGGGTCCGGCTTCGGCGCGCGCCCCGCGTTGCCGCCGAGGACGACGTCGAACGCGCCGGGGAAGAACTTCTCCATCAGCGCGCGGGCGGCGTCCTCGTCCTTGTTCGTGACGACGCCGAGTTTCACGCCGCGCGCGCGGAGCGCGGCGAGAAGCTCCGGAATGCCGGGATACGGCGCGGAGCCCTCGGCCGCGTGCGCAAGGTAGTGCGCGCGGTAGTCGGCGAGCAGCGTCTCGTAGTCGGGGCGGTCCTCGCCGCCCTTCGCGGCGCGGGCGACGAGCTTGCGCACGCCGTTGCCGACGAACGCGCGGACCTCTTCGAGCGTCCGTTCCGGCTCGCCGTGCGCGCGCAGCACGGCGTTCATGGACGCCGCGAGGCCGGGCAGCGTGTCGAGCAGCGTGCCGTCGAGGTCGAACAGCACGGCCTTCGGCCGCTCGACCATCCAGCCCTGCAGGGAGCCGGGCTGCTCGAACGCGTGCAACGGGCCGGACGGCGCGGGGGAGTCGGGCCACCCCATCACGCGGCGGCCGAGGGCGGCGATGCGGCGGGCGACGCGGAGGCAGTCGGTGACGGAGTCCGTGCCGTCGGCGGTCGGGATGATCAGGCGGTCCGCGAACGGCGAACGGAAGTCGTAGCGGTCGCAGAGATGGTCGAGGCCGGCGACGAGCGCCGAGACGGTGCCGACGTTGGCCGCGTTGCAGTCGGTGTCCCAGCCCGCGGTGTTGACGATGCGCTGCGCCTCGAAGAAGTCGTTCCCGGCGTAGCTCCACGCCATGACCATGAGCGCGTGGTTGGGAATCACGTGGCAGTTGCCGCCGTATTTCCGGTAGCCGTACTTCTCGAAGATGCGGTCGTAGGTTCTGCGCCAGTCGCCGTCCGCGCGCGCCCAGGCGCGAACGTCGCGATGGACCTGCGCGACGATCGAATCGGCAGGGAGCGTCGCCGCGCCGATATCGAGCACCCTCTCCATGTCCTTCTCGACGAACGCCGCGGCGACCATGCGCGCGACGACCTTCGCGGCGAGGACCGCCTCGCCGTCGTGCGAGACGCGGGCCGCGCCGTCGGCGAACCGTTCCGCCAGGTCGGGATCGCCGGGGGCCACCATGCCGAAGGCGTCGATGAAGATCTGCGCGCCGATCTGCTCGGCGACGATCCTCCCGTTGCGCTTCATCGAGCCGGACTCCGGCGAGGGAACGCCCTGCTTGAGCCGCATCCACGCGGTATGCTCCGTGGAGAGCGAGACGCCGCCCCACCAGAGGATCGTGCGCCCCTCGAGCAGGTAGTTGCGCCACGTCTCGCCGAAGAACGCGGGATCGACCGCGCGCGGGTTGCCGGCCCAGTCGGAGAGCGCCTTCACGAACGTGAACGTGCCGGAGATGTCGTCGTCCGCGACGACGAGCGGCTTGCCGACGTCATCGTTGACGTAGCGGTCGATCGAGCCCCATTTCGGCTCGATGCTCTCCTTCCACCAGCCCTCGAACGGGCGGCCCATGTAGACGCCGATCGTCTTGCCGAGGACGGCGGCGTAGACCTGTTTCTCGTAATCGGGAAGGACGGGATGCTCGTTCATGCGGGGGATTCTCGTGTGCGGTGCGATTCGAACGGGATTCTATCCGATGCCCCGGAAAAAACCAAGCGCCCCCCGGAGCCCCGCATTCCTCGTTGAGAATTCCGGGCGGTTGCGCTATACTCCGCGCCCATTCCGCCCCTCCCCACTCCGCGCCCCTTCCGTCCGCCCCCATGAAGATCGCCATCGGCTCCGACCACGCCGGCTACGCCGCCAAAGAATCCCTCAAGTCCCTCCTCGCCGCCCGCCCCGGCGTCGCCGTGGAGGACGCGGGGTGTCCCTCCCCGGAATCCTGCGACTACCCGGACTTCGGCGAAAAGGTCGCCGCCGCCGTCGAGACCGGCGCCGCCGACCGCGGCATCCTCGTCTGCACCACCGGCGCCGGCATGACGATCGCCGCGAACCGCTTCCCCCACGTCCGCGCCGCCCTCGCCGAGACGCCAGGGGAGGCCGCCACGATCCGCGACCACAACGGCGCCAACGTCCTCGTCCTCGCCGCCGGCAAGACCCCGGCCGACGCGATTCCCGCAATCGTCGAGGCGTTCCTCGACGGCCCCGATCCGACCGCGGAGCGCCACGTGCGCCGCGTCGCGAAGCTCTCGCGGGAGGGCAACCGCCTCCTCGAGGTCGCGCACCTGAAGGACGCCGACCCCGACGTCTGGCGCGCGATCCTCGACCACGCGGAGCAGGAGCGCTCCTGCATCAATCTCATCGCGTCCGAGAACCTCACCAGCCGCGCCGTCCGCGAGGCGCAGGGCTCCGTCCTCACGAACAAGTACGCCGAGGGCTACCCCGGCAAGCGCTGGTACTCCGGCTGCCGCTTCGTCGACGAGATCGAGCAGCTCGCGATCGACCGCGCCAAGGCCCTCTTCGGCGCCGAGGCCGCCAACGTCCAGCCGCACTGCGGCGCCTCCGCGAACCTCGCCGTCTACCTCGCGGTCCTGCAGCCCGGCGACACGATCCTCTCCATGGCGCTCGACCAGGGCGGCCACCTCTCGCACGGCTCGCCCGCGAACATCTCCGGCAAGATCTACGACATCGTCCCCTACGGCGTCGACCCCGCCACGGAGCGCCTGGACTACGACGCGATCGAGGCGCTCGCCGTCGAGAAGAAGCCGCGCCTCATCCTCGCCGGCGCGAGCGCCTACCCGCGCACGATCGACTTCGCGCGCTTCCGCGCGATCGCCGACAAGGTCGGCGCGTACCTCCTCGTCGACATGGCCCACATCGCGGGGCTCGTCGCCGGCGGCGCCCACCCTTCGCCCGTGCCCTACGCGGACTTCGTCACCACCACGACGCACAAGACCCTGCGCGGCCCGCGCGGCGGCCTCATTCTCTGCAAGGAGAAGTACATCAAGGACGTCAACCGCGCCGTCTTCCCCGGCCTGCAGGGCGGCCCCCTCGAGCAGGTCATCGCCGCGAAGGCTGTCTGCTTCAAGGAGGCGATGACGGACGAATACAAGGCGTGGGCGCACCAGGTCGTGAAGAACTGCTCGACGCTCGCGGCCGACCTCGCGGCCGACGGCTTCCGCCTCGTCTCGGGCGGCACGGACAACCACCTCTTCCTCGTCGACGTCACCGCGAAGGGGCTCACCGGCAAGGTCGCGGCCGAGGCGCTCGACGAGACCGGCATCATCGTGAACAAGAACGCGATCCCGTTCGACAAGAACAGCCCCTTCGTCACCTCCGGCATCCGCATCGGCACCGCGACGGTCACCACGCGCGGGATGAAGGAGCCGGAGATGCAGTTCATCGCCGACCGCATCAAGCTCGTCCTCTCCGACGTGGGCGATGCCGCCGTCAAGGCGCGCGTCCGCGCCGAGGTCGCCGACTTCGTCGGCCGCTTCCCGGCCCCGTAGCCCCGCCCGACGTTCGGCCCGCCAGATCTTCCCGCCGCCCCGCCCGGCGTTCCGGCCGCTTCCTTTTCGCGTGGCCCGCCGCCGCTTCGCCCTCGACCCGGCCGCCCGTTCGGATGCGCCTCGGACGGGAGCGGGGTGCCGTTTCCGCACCTCGGGCGCAAGCGTTTCTTGCCACCCCCCCCGGTTTTTGCTAGAATTCCCCGCCGTTTGCAACCCCTCCCCAACCCGATCCATGAACCTTACCGAAACCTCCGCATGGGCCGCGCTGAAGCGCGACTTCGAAGCCAACCGCGATTTCTCCCTCCGCGCCGCCTTCGCGGCCGATCCCGACCGCGCCCGCAAGATGACGATCGAGGCCGCCGGCTGGACGCTCGACTTCTCGAAGAACCTCGTCGACGAGAAGACGATGGCCGACCTCTACGCGCTCGCCCGCGAGTGCAACCTCGCCGACAAGATCGAGGCGATGTTCCGCGGCGAGCACATCAACGAGACCGAGGACCGCGCGGTCCTGCACACCGCGCTCCGCGCCCTCTCCGGCGGCGCCGTCGTCGACCAGGGCGACGGCAAGGACGTCATGCCCGGCGTCCGCGAGGTCCTGGACAAAATGGCCGCCTTCGCCGACCAGGTCCGCTCCGGCGCGTGGCGGGGTCTGAGCGGCAAGCCCGTCCGCAACGTCGTCAACATCGGCATCGGCGGCTCCGATCTCGGCCCCTGCATGGCCGCGATCGCCCTCGCGCCGTTCTCGCAGCGCAATCTGCGCCTCGGGTTCGTCTCCAACGTCGACGCCACGCACTTCGCCGAGACCGTGCGCGACATGGATCCGGAGGAGACGCTCTTCCTCGTCGCGTCCAAGACCTTCACGACGCTGGAGACGATGGACAACGCGAACACCGCGCGCGAATGGGTGCTGAAGCACTACAAGGGCGACGCGGCCGCCGTCGCGAAGCACTTCGTCGCCATCTCCACGGCGGCGGACGAGGTCGCGAAGTTCGGCATCGACACGGCGAACATGTTCGGCTTCTGGAACTGGGTCGGCGGGCGCTACTCGCTGCCGTCCGCGATCGGCCTCTCGCTCATGATCGCGATCGGCCCGGACCGCTTCCGCGAGATGCTCGGCGGCTACGAGGCGATGGACAGGCACTTCCGCACGGCGCCGTTCGAGCAGAACCTGCCCGTCACGATGGGCCTCCTCGGCATCCTCTACAACAACCTCTACGGCGCACAGTCGCTCGCCGTCCTGCCCTACGACCAGTACCTCGCGCGCTTCCCCGCCTACCTGCAGCAGCTCGACATGGAGAGCAACGGCAAGAGCGTCGACAAGCAGGGCCGTCGCGTCGCGTGGCAGACCGGCCCGATCGTCTGGGGCGAGCCCGGCACCAACGGCCAGCACGCCTTCTACCAGCTCCTGCACCAGGGCACCAAGCTCGTCCCGGCCGACTTCATCGGATTCCTCCGCTCGCACAACCCGATCGGGCCGCACCACGTGCACCTCATGGCGAACTTCTTCGCGCAGACCGAGGCGCTCGCGTTCGGCAAGACGGCGGACGAAGTCCGCGCCGAAGGGACGCCCGAGGCACTCGTCCCGCACAAGACGTTCGAGGGCAACCGGCCCACCAACACGCTCGTCGCGGACGAGCTCACGCCGGCGACGTTCGGCGCGCTCGTCGCGCTCTACGAGCACAAGGTGTTCACGCAGGGCGCGCTGTGGGACATCTTCTCGTTCGACCAGTGGGGCGTGCAGCTGGGGAAGGTCCTCGCCAAGAAGATCATCCCCGAGCTCACCTCCGGCTCGGAACTGAAGCACGACTCCTCCACCAACGCGCTCATCGAGCGCTTCCGGAAGGCCAACGCCTAGCCCCTCCCCCACGCCATGACCTTCGAAGAACCCCTGCTCGACCTCACGGTCGCCGTCGCCCTCTACAACGAGGAGGAGTCGATCCCCCCGCTGTGCGAGGCGCTCGACGCCGCGCTCCGCCCCCTCGGGAGGACCTACGAGGTCCTGCTCGTGGACGACGGCTCCCAGGACGGCACCTGGGAGGCCATGAACGCCGAGGCCGCGAAGTATCCCGGCTTCAAGCTCGTGCGCTTCCGCCGCAACTTCGGGCAGACCGCCGCGCTCGCGGCGGGGTTCGACCTTGCGCGCGGACGCGTCGTCGTCACGATGGACGGCGACCTGCAGAACGACCCGGCCGACATCCCGGCGATGCTGGAGAAGCTCGAGGCCGAGGGCGCGGACGTCGTGAGCGGCTGGCGCAAGGACCGCAAGGACTCGAAGATCCGCACGCTGCCGTCGCAGATCTTCAACCACTTCATCCAGTCCTACCTGAAGCTCCCGATCCACGACAACGGGTGCTCGCTCAAGGCGTACCGGCGCGAGGTCGTGAAGGGCTTCCACCTCTACGGCGAGATGCACCGCTTCGTCGTGGCGCACGCCAAGTGGGTCGGCGCGAAGATCGTCGAGATGCCCGTCCGCCACCACGCCCGCGAGCACGGCGAGTCGAAGTACGGCGCGCTGTTCGGGCTCGCGAAGATCCCGCGCGTGGTGCTCGACTGCATCACGATGCGCTTCATGCTCAAGTACAGCGCCAAGCCGATGCACCTCTTCGGCAAGATCGGCGGCTGGTGCCTGCTCGTCGGCGCGCTGATGCTCGGCCTCGTGGGGATCGAGGGGCTCGCCTCGCTGTGCGGCGCCGGCGCCTGGTTCGGCGACACGCTCCTCGTCAAGCGCCCGTTCTGGGTGATCGCGCCGTTCATGTTCCTCGGCTTCTCGGTGCAGTTCTTCGTGATGGGCCTCAACGCCGAGCTCAACACCCGCACCTGGTACGAATCGCAGAAGCGGCCCGTCTACACCATCCGCGAGATCGCGGAGCCGCGAAAGGCCTGACCTGCCCCGCCCTCGTCCCATCGCAGACCCAAGCCTCCTCGTCCCTCCGTGCCTACCGCCCTCCGTTCCAGTCTCCTGCTCGGGCTCCTCGCGCTCTCCGCGCGGGGGGAGGTCGTTGCAGATTCCCCGGAGGCGATGGCGACGGCAGTGCGGGCGCTCGTCTCCTCGGGCGCGGGCGCGCTGATGCCGGACCTGGACCGCGCCTACGTCGAGGACGGCGGCCTCGTCCCGCTCGGCGAGGGCGACTTCCCCGCGATGTTCCTGCACGGGCTCGTGGCGGAGTGGAGGGACGGCGTCGCGGTCTTCCCGGTCGAGGTGCGGCTCGACGACGCCACCGGCGACGCCTATTTCCTCGACGCCGCCGGGGAGCCGTTCTGGTACGTCCCATCGAATGTGCCCGAGCGCTATCGCCCGTGGCTTGTCGCAAACCCCTGGTTCGCGCCCTCGCGCGCCGGTATCCGCTGGACCTTCGTCCACGACGCGGACGCCGCGCTCCT
>CAMOEO010000093.1 GCA_946612175.1 uncultured Verrucomicrobiota bacterium | reverse complement strand
GTCGGCGCGGGAAAAGCGACGGTCTCCGAGAGGAACGGCGTCCACCACTCGCGGTCGCTCCAGCCGCCGGTTCCGGGGGGCGCGCACTCCTGGACGTAGACGTTCGCGCCGGCGGCGACGGAGCCGGTGCGGCGCAGCTTCTCCGCGGCGGCCGCGGCGTGCGAGGCGATCGCCTCCTCGAGGTCGGCCAGGAGCGTCACGGGCGCGCCGAACATCCGCGAGACGTTGATCGACTGCGGATTCTCGCGCTCGATCGGGTCGGCGTCGGTGGCGGGGACGCCGCGCAGCTCGAGCGCCGTGCGCTCCACCGTCACGGCGAAGCGGTGTCTCCGGAAGAACTCGGGCGGGCGCGTGGCGAGCGTCCAGGCGTCGCGCACGCCGGCGCGCCGGATGCGTTCGGCGAGTCGCCTCCCGACGCCCCAGACCTCCTCGACCGGCAGCTTCGCGAGGAGCGGCTCGGGGTCGGCGGGCATCGAGAACACCCCGCCCGGACGCCTCTTGCCGACGTGGTTCGCGATCTTGGCGAGCGTGCGCGTGGGCGCGAAGCCGACGCCGCACGGGATGCCGGTCCAGCGCAAGACACGGGCACGGATCTCGGCGCCGAGCGCGTTCCAGTCGGTGTCCGCGGGAAGCGAGAGGTGCAGGAACGCCTCGTCGATGGAGTACTGCTCCACGTCGGGCGTGAACGTGCCGAGCGTCTGCACGATGCGCGCGGAGAGGTCGCCGTAGAGCTCGTAGTTGGACGAGCGGAAGACGAGGCCGAGCGACTTCGCCCGGTCGCGCAGCTGGAAGTACGGCGTCCCCATCTCGATCCCGAGCGCCTTGCACTCGGCCGAGCGGGAGATCACGCATCCGTCGTTGTTCGAGAGGACGGCCACCGGCCGTCCCTCCAGGCGCGGGTCGAAGACGCGCTCGCAGGAGACGTAGAAGCTGTTGGCGTCGACGAGCGCGATCATCGGAGGCCTCGGGTCCCAGGACTCAGGTCACAGGTCCGACTTGCGGCTTGCGACCTGCGACCTGCGACCCTCGTTCCGGTCGAACGGCCGGAACGAGCCGGTGCACGACCGCGGTGACGACGCCGAAGACCCGCAGCTCCATCTCGCCGGCGAACCGGATGGGCGGATAGGCGGGATTGGCGGCCTCGAGCCGGACGCCGCGGCGGTCGTGGCGGTAGGTCTTGACGGTGAACTCCCCGTCCACGCACGCGATGACCATCGACCCGTCCTCGGGCTCGAGGGAGCGGTCGACGACGAGCAGGTCCCCGTCCTGCACGCCGGCGCCGACCATCGAGTCGCCCTGCGCGCGGACGAAGTAGGTCGCGGCCGGCCGCGCGACGAGCAGGTCGTTGAGGTCGAGCGGCCGCTCGACGTACTGCTCGGCGGGCGAGGGGAACCCCGCCACGACCGGAGAGACCATGAGCGGCGCCGTCGCCGGCGGCGGCGACTCCATCGCGGGCGCGGCGCCCGGGGGTAGGCTCTCTTCTCGTTTCATGCCGCCCATTCTACCACATCGGCGCCTACTCGTGGAAGTCGCCGTCCTCGGGCGGCGGGCCCGGGGGCAGCGCGGCGACGGCGGCGAGGGCCCCGACGATGCGGTCGAGGTCGGCGTCGGGGGTCGTGAACGGGGGGATGGAGTAGACGAAGTTCGCGAACGGCCGGAGCCAGACGCCGGTCTCGAGGATGACGCGGCGGACGTCCTCCGCCCGCGGCATCGCGCGCAGCTCGACGACGCCGACGGCCCCGAGGACCCGGACTTCGGCGACGTTGGGCAGGGCGCGCAGCGGCGCGAGCCCGGCGCGGAAGCGCGCCTCGATGCGGGCGGCGTGCGCGGCGTAGTCGCCCGCGGCGAAGAGGTCGAGCGAGGCGCACCCCGCCGCGCAGGCGAGCGGGTTGGCCATGTAGGTCGGCCCGTGCATGAACGCGGAGGGGCGCCCGGCGGAGATCGTTTCGGCGACGCGTCCGGAGGCGATCGTCGCGGCGAGGGTGATCGCGCCCCCGGTGAGCGCCTTGCCGACGCAGAGGATGTCCGGCACGGCGGCGCCGGGGCCGGCGTGGTCGTGCGCCCAGCGCGGGCCGGTGCGGTGCAGGCCCGCGGCGATCTCGTCGAAGATCAGCAGGATGCCGCGCTCGTCGCAGAGGCGCCGCATTTCGCGCAGGTACTCCGGGTGGTAGAACCACATCGCGTTGGCGGCCTGGAAGACGGGCTCGCAGATCATCGCGGCGATCTCGTCGCCGTGCTCCTCGACGACGCGGAGCATCGAGGCGAAGCCGTCCGCCTCCCAGGCGGCGCCGAACGGGACCGCCGGACGCTCGGCGAAGAAGTGCCGGGGCATGATCCCGCGAAAGAGCGTGTGCATGCCGTCGGGATCCGAGAGCGCCATCGCGCAGCAGGTGTCGCCGTGGTAGCCGCCCTTGAGCGCGACGAGGCGGTCGCGCCGCGGCCGTCCGGCGGCGCGCTGGTACTGGACGGCCATCTTCGCGGCGACCTCGACGGCAATGGAGCCCGAGTCGGCGAAGAAGACGCGGTCGAGCCCGGCGGGCGCGATCGCGGCGAGGCGGCGCGCGAGCTCGATGGCGGGTTCGTGCGTGAAGCCCCCGAACATGACGTGCGACATCCGCTCCGACTGGCGGCGGATCGCCTCGACGATCGCCGGGTGGTTGTGGCCGTGGGCGACGCACCACCAGGACGCGACGGCGTCGACGAGCTCGGTGCCGTCGGCCAGGCGGATGCGCGGGCCGCTCGCGGAGACGGCGAGATGGACGGGGGGCGGGGAGGAGAGGGAGGCGTACGGGTGCCAGAGGTGGCGGCGGTCGTAGTCGAGCAGTTCGGAGGGGGTCACGGTCGGGGGAGGGGAGGGGAGAGGGGCGCCTACTGGCGCCAGGCGGAGCGGTCGGCGGGGCCGGCGCGAAGGCCGAGGGCCCGGCGCAGGGCGGCGGCGGCGTAGATGCGGAAGGTGGCGCGGCAGGCGGGGGCGTGGAGCGCCCAGGCCTCGGGGTCGGGGCTCGCGGCGGCGCCCCGACGGGCCTGGCGGACGAGGGGGAGGCCGAGCAGGACGGCGAGGGAGAAGCGCACGATGCCGCGCAGCAGCGGGGGGCGGCCGGGCGGCGGGACGCCGGGGCGCAGCGGCGCGGCGCGGCGGGCGGAGAAGTGGAGGTAGTCGCGGACGCGGCGCTCCTGCTTGCGGCGGAAGTCGTCCATCGTCGCGCAGTAGAGGTGGACGACGCCCGTCTTCACCTTGGCGACGGTCGCAGTGCCCCCGGGGGCGAGCGCGGCGAGGTCCTGGAGCAGGTCGACGTCGAACCAGTAGGGCGACCAGCGCGCGCCTTCGAGGGCGGAGCGGCGCACGACGAACCCGTTGGCGCCGATCGTCGGGAAGGGGCGGCCGCGGACGAGGCGGACGGCGATCCAGCCGCCGCGGTCCTCGGCCTCGACGGGCAGCTCCGTCCAGCGCCCGGTGACGGCGCAGCGGCGGTCGTAGTTGCCGACGAAGAGGCAGAGCGGGTCGTTCATCCCGAGGCGGGCGAAGTAGCGCACGAGCGGCGGATCCTCCGGGCGGGCCGTGTACTCGAGCGGTTCCGCGGCGAGGACGGCGGGATCGGCGAAGGGCTCGGCCATGCGGCGGAGCCATCCGGGGTCGGGGAGGACGTTGTCGCTGTCGACGAGCGCGAGCAGCTCCCCGGTCGCGGCGGCGGCGGCGGCGGCCTTGCCGGCCTCCCCGGTGCGGAGGGGGTTGCCGACGACGCGCGCCCCGGCCTCGCGCGCGATTTCGACGGTGGCATCCGCGGAGCCGGCGTCGGCGACGACGATCTCGAGGCGTTCGGCGGGCCAGTCCTGGGCGCGGACCGAGGAGAGGCACTCCCCGAGGGTGCGCGCCGAGTTGAGGGTCGGCACGAGGACGGAGACGGAGGGGAGCGCGCGGGGGTCTTCCATGGGCGCCCATTCTAGCAGACCTCGCCCCGGCGCGCAAAGCCCCGGGCCGCGGCCGGGGCGGGGAGGCGCGGAGCGGGGCGATCTTCTCGGTGGAATCGTTCAGGGTGCGACGACCGGGCCGCGCTTCGCGAGTTCCGATTCGAGCGCGCGGGCGAATTGGTCCGGGCAGGAGGTTCCGTTGCGGCACGGGACGCCCTTCAGGATTCCCACGAGGTCGGTCGCCTTGCGGCCGACCGCGAGGCGCGCGACGCCGGCGGTGTTTCCGGGGCAGCCGCCCTGGAAGGAGCAGGAGGTCACGACGCCGTCGTCGTCGAGCTCGAACGTGACGGACTTGGAGCAGGTTCCGGTATTCGGGTAGGTGGGCATGGATTTCTCCCGTGGTCGGGGTGATGGCGCGATTCTAGCACCGCGCCGCGCGCCCCGCAAGCGGGGGCCTCAGGCGAGGCGGTCGGCGAGCATCGGGATGGCGCGCTCGAAGCAGACGCCGTACCAGTGCGAGTCCGGCGTGGCCTCGATCGAGGCGCAGACGACGTCCGCCGCGAGCGCGGAGGCGTCGAGCGCGGGGAGGCCGCGCAGGACGGCGCCCGCGAAGACCGACGCGAAGACGTCGCCCGTGCCGTGCGCCATGCGCGCAAGGCGCGGCGATCGGTTCGTTGGAAGGCATGGCGGTGTCCTCGGGCCCCCGCTGTGCGCGGGGAACGGGGCGGCCGTCACGCCCGCCCGGCGCGGCGCAGCGCGCCGCGCCGGGGGGACGTTCAGCCCAGCGCGCGGTCGAGCTCGGCGAGGATGTCGTCGATGTGCTCGATGCCGATCGAGAGGCGGACGAGCTCCGGCAGGACGCCGCCCTTGCGCAGGTCCTCGTCGGAGAGCTGCGAGTGCGTGGTCGAGGCCGGGTGGATGACGAGCGACTTGGCGTCGCCGACGTTCGCCAGGAGCGAGAAGATCTCGCCGTTGAGGGCGTCGGCGAACCGGCGGGCCTCGTCGGCGCCGCCCTTCACGCCGAAGACGACCATGCCGCCCGCTCCGTTCGGGAGGTATTTCGCGGCGAGCTCGGGCTGCGAGAGCGAAGGATACTTCACCCACGCGACCTTCGGGTGCGCGGCGAGGTGCTTCGCGACGGCGAGGGCGTTCTCGCTGTGGCGCGCGATGCGCAGCGGCAGCGACTCGACCCCTTGCAGGAAGATCCACGCGGCGTCCGGCGCGAGCGTCGGGCCCTGGTTGCGGATGCCGACGGTGAGAAGGCGCAGCGAGAACGCGACGGGCTTGAGCGGGTCCGGCAGGTCGTGCGCGAAGCGCAGACCGTGGTAGCCGGCGTCGGGCTCGTTGTAGAGCGCGAACTTCGGGTCCGTCCAGTCGAACTTGCCCGCGTCCACGACCACGCCCCCGATGCCGGCGCCGTGGCCGCCGATCCACTTGCTGAGCGAGTGGATGACGAGGTCCGCGCCGTGGTCGATCGCCCGCAGGAGGGGAGGGGGCGTGAACGTCGCGTCCACGACGAGCGGCAGGTGGTGCTTCCTCGCGATCGCGGCGTAGCCGTCGAGGTCCGCGATGTCGAGCGCCGGGTTGCCGACGGACTCGACGAACAGGAGGCGCGTCCGCTCGTTGATCGCCGCCTCGACCGCCGCGAAGTCGTTCACCGGGGTGAAGTTCACCTTGATCCCCGCGTTGGGGAGGATGGCGTCGAACTGCGAGAACGTGCCGCCGTAGAGGTTGTCGGCCGCGACGACCTCGTCGCCCGCTCGGGCGATGTTCGTGACGGTGAAGAAGATCGCCGCCGTGCCGGAGGCGAGCGTCTGCGCCGCTGCGCCGCCCTCGAGCGCGGCGATGCGCTGCGCGAGGACGTCGTTCGTGGGGTTCATGAGCCGCGCGTAGATGTTGCCCAGCTCGCGAAGGCCGAAGAGGTCGGCGCCGTGCTTCGAGTCGCGGAAGTTGTAGGCGGTCGTGCGGTAGACCGGCACCGCGCGCGCATACGTGGCGGGGTCGCCCTTGGGGTTCTGTCCGGCGTGGACGGCGAGGGTTTCGAGATGGAACTTGCTCATGGTCGGGTCTCCTTTCCTTTAATCACTACCGTTTTGGTTGTGAAGAACGCCGCGCAGTCTATCAAACTCGGAAACGAATTGCAAGCGGAAAATTGCGCAGATTTTCTGCGAAATTTTCCGCTTGCCTGGTAGGGATAATCAAGAGGGACTCGAAGAAGCGACGCGCGTGGTCGAGGCAAAACACTTTTACTTCGGTAGTCTTTCGGCGCGCACTCTCGTCGGCGCCCGCCGCAGGGACTGCGTCGCGATGGACATTGAGCGTTGGCGGACACCCCCCCCTCCGTTCGGATGGTTCCCTACGGCCGGGCGTTCTGGTAGAATCCGCGCCATGAACGCATCCCTCCCCGCCTTCGACCCCTCCGCCCTGCCGCGGCCCGTGCTGCCGGGGCACGACGACTGGCTCTCGCTCTGGAACCTGGCCTGGCGGCTGCTCTTCCGCAACGTCAAGGACCCCGGCGTCCCCGGCTGGAAGCCGTACCTCACGTGCTTCCCCGGCGTCGACATGATCTGGCAGTGGGACTCGTGCGTGATGACGTTCCTCACGAACTGGTCCAACGGCACGGTCTCCGCCTTCGACAACCTCGACGACCTCTACGCGCTGCGGCGCGAGTCGGACGGCTTCATGGCGATGGCCTACGACACGCTCACCGGGAAGCCCTCGTACCCCGAGTTCGACGGCCGCATCAACCCGCCGCTCATGGCGTGGGCCGAGCGGGACTACCTCCTCGCCACGGGCGACGCCTCGCGCCTGCCGCGCGTCCTGCCCGCGCTCGAGGGCTTCTTCGGCTTCGTCGAGGCGCGCCGCCGCCGCGTCTGCGGGCTCTACTACTTCGAGGACCCCGGCTCCTCCGGCATGGACAACTCCCCGCGCGGCGGCTACTGCGCCGCGCAGAACCTCGGCAGCGACGTCTGCTTCGTAGACCTGGCCTGCCAGCAGGCGCTCACAGCCCGCTGCATCGCGGACCTGGCGCGCGCGTTCGGCGACGGCGCGAAGGCCGCGCGCTACGAGGCGGAGTTCGACCGCATCCGCGGCCTCGTGGACCGCCTCCACTGGTGCCCGCGCGACCGCTTCTACCACGACTTCTTCGCGCGCAACTGGGCGGAGGACCGGGTGAAGTTCCTCGGCACGAAGACCGCCGCGGCCTTCTGGTCGCTGACGGCCGGAATCGCCCGCGGCGACCGCCTCCGCGCGATGGTGGACCATCTCTTCGACCCGGCCGAGTTCTACACGCCCGTGCCGTTCGCCTCGCTCTCGCGCGACGACCTCAACTACGACCCGGACGGCGGCTACTGGCTCGGCTCCGTCTGGGCGCCGACGAACCTTGCCGCGATCCGCGGCCTCGCCGACAACGGCTTCGCGGACCGGGCGCGCGAGGCGTCGCTGCGCTACCTCGGCGCCATGGTCGCCGCCGCCGCCGACCCGGCGCTCGGCCCCACGATCTGGGAATGCTACGCGCCGGAGGACCCGCCGCGCCCCGCCACGACGGAGAAGGGCGAGCGCGTCGGCCGCGACTTCGTCGGCTGGAGCGGCCTCGCGCCCATCACGCTCCTCGTCGAGAACGCGATCGGCCTGCGCCGCGACGTCCCCGCGCGCACGCTGCACTGGCAGCTCCCGGACGAGCCGCTCGGCCTCGAGAACTTCCGGTTCGGCGAAGGGCTCGTCTCCGCCGTCTGCCTCCGCCGCTCGCCCGAGCCCGGCGGCACCGTCCTGCGCGTCGAGACCGACGTCCCGCTCGTCCTGCGCGCGACCGTCGCCGGCCCCGCCCCGCGCGAGGCGGCGTTCGACGTCGCCCCGGGCGCGCGAGAGATCCGCCTGTAGCCGCGGGCCCGTCCGCAAGACGAAAGGGAGGCCGCGGCGACGCGTCGCCGCGGCCTCCCGGGGTCGCTCCGCGGGGCGGCTATTCGAAGAGCCAGGTCGAGAGGTAGCGCTCGCCGGTGTCCGGGAGGAGCGCGACAATGCGCTTGCCCGCGAATTCCGGCTTCTTCGCCAGCTCGAGCGCGGCGTAGAGCGCGGCGCCGGAGGAGATGCCGACGAGGAGCCCCTCTTCCTTGGCGGCGGCGCGGGCGGTCGCGCCGGCGTTCTCCGCCGAGACCGGGATCACGCCGTCGTAGATCTTGGTGTCGAGCGTCTTCGGGACGAACCCCGCGCCGATGCCCTGGATCTTGTGCGGGCCCGCGTGACCCTCGGAGAGGACGGGCGAGGTGTCCGGCTCCACGGCGAAGACCTTCGTGGCGGGGTTCGCCTCCTTGAGCGCCTTGCCGACGCCGGAGAGGGTGCCGCCCGTGCCGACGCCCGCGACGAAGACGTCGACCTTGCCGTCGGCATCGCGCAGGATCTCCCGCCCGGTCGTGCGGTAGTGGCGCTCGGGGTTGGCGGGGTTCTCGAACTGCTGCGGGATGATCGAGTTCGGCGTCGCCTCGTGCAGCTCGTTCGCCTTCGCGATCGCGCCCTTCATGCCGTCTTTGCCGGGCGTGAGCACGAGCTCCGCGCCGTAGGCCGCCGCGAGCTTGCGGCGCTCGACCGACATCGTGTCGGGCATCGTGAGGACGAGCTTGTAGCCCTTCACCGCGGCGACGAGCGCGAGGCCGACGCCGGTGTTGCCGCTCGTCGGCTCGATGAGCGTGCCGCCGGGCTTCAGGACGCCGGCCTGCTCCGCCGCCTCGATCATCGCGAGCGCGATGCGGTCCTTCACGGACCCGCCCGGGTTGAAGTACTCGACCTTGACGACCACCTCCGCGGCGCCCTGGTTGAGCTTGCGGATGCGGACGAGCGGCGTATTGCCGACCAGTTCGGTAATGTTTTCGTGGATGTTGGCCATGGTGTTGTCTCCGTTGGTTGATTTATGAATTTGGTATGAATTGCGGTTCGTTGCGGGCCCCCTTTGGGGATAATCACAACCATTTCGGTCGCGAATGAGGCGGGAGTCTAGACGAACGCGCCCCGAAAGTCAAGCGAAAAACGCGATGTGGCGGGATGGGAGAGATCGGGCGTTCATTCGGCCGCGTCCGGGAGAGGGCTTACCTTGACGAAGCGCGGGCGCCACGCGATCCAGTCCCCGAGGATGCGCGCGGCGAGCGGTGAGCCGGTGCGGATGCGATGCTCTTCGACGAGGGCGAGCAGCTCTGCCTCGTCGGCGGAGCCGGGTTCGATCGTCGCAAGGTCGATCGAGTCGAGGTTGCAGCGCAGGTCGAAGTCGCCGGCCTCGTCGAGCACGTAGGCCTTGCCGCCCGTCATGCCCGCCGCGAAGTTCACGCCCGTCGGGCCCAGGATCAGCGCGACGCCTCCGGTCATGTATTCGCACCCGTGGTCGCCGATTCCCTCCGCGACGAGCGTCGCGCCCGAGTTGCGGATGCCGAAGCGCTCGCCCGCGCGCCCGCCGACATAGATCGCGCCCGACGTCGCGCCGTAGGCGATCACGTTGCCGGCCAGCACGTCGCCCTCGCGCGCCTCGGGCGGCAGGATCGCGATGAGGCCGCCGGAGAGGCCCTTGCCGACGTAGTCGTTCGCCTCGCCGCGCAGCGCGAAGGTCACGCCGCGGGCGAGGAACGCGCCGAAGCTCTGCCCCGCCACGCCGCGGAAGTCCACCTGCACCGAGCCGTCCGGAAGTCCGTCCGCGCCGAACCGCGCGACGATCTCGCCCGAGAGCCCCGCGCCGACGGAGCGGTCCGCGTTGCGGATGTCGCGGGCGAGGCGGACGGGGGAGGGGAGGGCGGGGAGGATCGCGGGCACGAGCTCGCGCTGGTCGTAGTCGTCGGGGGCCCAACGAGCGGGGGAAGTGACGAGTGACGAGTGAC